>VBAB01000357.1 GCA_005888525.1 Alphaproteobacteria bacterium | reverse complement strand
GCATGACGACGACGCGATGGGCGATGTCCGCCACCACGCCGAAGTCGTGGGTGATGAACAGCACGCCGGTGCCGCGTCGTTCCTGCAACTCGCGGATCAGCCGCAGGATCTGCGCTTGCGTCGTCACGTCGAGCGCCGTCGTCGGCTCGTCCGCGATCAGCAGCGCAGGGTCGAGCACAAGCGCGGCGGCGATCATGATGCGCTGGCGCTGGCCGCCCGAGAGCTGGTGCGGATAGACGTCGATCATGCGCTCCGGCTCGGGCAGGTGCACTGATCGCATGATCTGCAGCACGCGCTGGCGGCGGTCGGACTCGGAGAGTTGGGTATGGATCTCCAGCACCTCGGCGATCTGATCACCCACCCTCATGACCGGGTTCAGCGCCGTCATGGGCTCCTGGAAGATCATGGCCATTCGGGTGCCGCGCAAGTCGCGCAGGCGCGAAGGGGAAGCTTTCAGCACGTCCTCGCCCTGCAGCCGAGCCTCGCCTGCGCTGGCGGCGAGCTCGCGCGGCAACAGGCCCATCACGGCCTGGGCGGTAACGGACTTACCCGACCCCGATTCACCCACCACGCATACGATCTCTCCTGCCCCGACCGAGAGCGTGATTTTCTCGATGGCATGCGCCCGGTCGGAGCCGCGCGGCAGCTGCACCGTGAGGCCTTTGAGCTCGAGGACGGGAGCAGCGGCGGCTTCAGCCATGTGCCCTCATACCCGCTTGGCGAAACGGGGATCGAGCGTGTCGCGCAGGCCGTCGCCCAGCATGTTGATGGCGAGAACCGCGAACGCCAGGAAGACACCCGGATAGAAGATGTTGTGGGGATAGATGCGGAACAGCGACCGCCCCTCGGCCATGATATTGCCCCAGGTGGGCGTCTCCGGCGGTATGCCGATGCCGAGAAAGGAGAGGATGGCTTCGATCAAGATGGCGTTGGCACAGATGAACGTGCCCTGCACGATGAGCGGGGCCAGCGTGTTGGGCAGCACGTGGCGCACGAGCAGCGTCGGTGTCGGCGTGCCCACGGTGATGGCCGCCTCCACGTACGGCTCCTCGCGGATCGACAGCACGATGGCGCGCACCAGGCGCACGACGCGCGGGATTTCGGGAATGACGATGGCGATCACCACCGCCAGCAGCCCGGCGCGGGAAAGCGAGACGACGCCCATGGCGAGCAGGATCGCCGGGATCGCCATCAGGCCGTCCATGAAGCGCATGATGATGCCGTCGAGCCAGCGGATGTAGCCCGCGATCAGGCCGATGAAGAGGCCGACGGCGACGCTGAGCGCCGCCACTGTCACGCCGATGATCAGCGACACGCGCGCCCCGTACACGACGCGGCTGTAGACGTCGCGGCCCAGCGTGTCGGTGCCGAAACGATGCACGAACGGCACCTCCTTGCCGTCGTCGGTGCGGATCATGCGCTCCGCACCAGGCTTCTTGTTGCGGAATACCGGATTGATCTCGGAAGGGTCGATGGTCCCCAGCATCGGCGCCAGCGCGCCCACGAGCGCCAGGAAGACGACGATCGCTGCGCCTATGACCACGCTCCAATTGCCCAGGAGCATGCGCGCCATGCTGCGTCGGCGCGCGGCGGGCGGCGATTCGGCGATCTCGGCGGGCAGGGCCTCGATGCTCAATAGCGGATCCTCGGGTCGAAGAACGTGTAGGTGACATCAACCAGGAGGTTGATGAGCACGTAGGTGAGCGAGAACAGCAGGATGACGGCCTGGATGGTCGGATAGTCGCGGGCCAGCACCGCGTCCACGGTAAGTCGGCCGAGGCCGGGGATAGTGTAGACGGATTCGGTGACCACGACGCCGCCGATCAGCAGGGCGACACCGAGCCCGATCACGGTCACGATCGGCACGGCGGCGTTGGCCAGCGCGTGTCGAACCAGCACCTTGCGCTCGGTCTGGCCCTTGGCGCGGGCCGTGCGGATGTAATCCTCGTTCATTACCTCGAGCACGCTGGTGCGCGTGATGCGGGCGATGAGCGCAACGTAGATCACGGATAGCGTGACCGAGGGAAGGATGAGCCGCTGCAGCCACCCGCCGAAGCCTTGGGCGAGGCGCTGATAGCCCTGGACGGGGAGCCAATTGAGCTCGATGGCGAAGACGTAGATGAGCGCGTAGCCGATGACGAACACCGGCACCGAGAAGCCGAGCACGGAGAAGCCCATGACGATGCGGTCGAGCCAGCTGCCGTGCCGGTAGGCGGCCAAGACGCCCAGCGGAATGGCGATCAGCACCGCAAGCAGGATGGTGAAGAACGCCAGCGACAGCGTCGGCTCCAGCCGATCGAGGATCAGCTCTGCCACCTGCTTCTTGAAGAAGAAGGACTCGCCCAGATCGCCTTGCAGAGTCTTGCTGGACCAGATGACGAACTGCGTGAGGATCGGCTGATCGAGCCCCAAGCGCTTGCGGATCTCGGCCACCTGCTCGGCGTTGGCGTTGTCGCCGGCGATGATGGCCGCGGGATCGGAGGGTGTCAGGCGCAGCATGAGGAAGACCAGAACCGCGACGATGACCATCACGGGGATGGTCGCGGCCAGCCTGCGCAGGACGTAGCTGAACATCTCTTCCGTTCGATCCGTTGCGGGCGGAGCAGGCCGCGTCAGTTGCCGGGCCTACCCCGCAGTCCGCATCAATTGATGGCGATATTCCAGAACAGCGGTGCCGGTGCCTCGAGCATGCCGTCCACGTTCTTGCGCATCGCCGCGCCGAGATACCATTGCCCGAGCGGAATATGGGTCACCACTTGGCCTTCGCGCACCTGCACGGCCTCGGCGATGGCCTTCTGCTTGGCCGGATCGGTCTCGCGGGCAAAATCGTCGCGCAGCTTCTCGATCCCCTCGTCGCAGGGCCAGCCGAACATCGCCTTGTCGCAGGCGGAGTTCATGAAGCCGGCAAAGATCGGATTGGTGATGTCGATGGAGACCCACGAGGTGAGGAAGGCATGCCAGCCGCCGGCATTCGGCGGATCCTTCTTGGAACGGCGCGCGACCAGCGTCTGCCAGTCCATGGACTGCATGTCGACCTTGAAGCCGGCCTTCTCCATGAGCGATTTCGCCACCGGGGCCAGGTTGGTGAGCACGGCTAGATCGGTCGAATGCATCAGCACGATCGGCGTGCCGTCGTAGCCGGCTTCCTTCAGCAGATCCTGGGCTTTCTTGAAGTCGGATTTCAGCATGCCCTCCAGGCCTTTGTCGGAGGAGAGCGGCGTGCCGCATGGGAAGTAGGCGTTGCAGACCTTGTAGTATTTGGCGTCGCCGACGACCGCCTTGAGAAAATCCTCCTGGTTGAAGGCGTACATCAGCGCCTGGCGCACCTTGGGATTGTCGAACGGCTTGGCGGTCCAGTTCGGGCGGAAGGTGTACTGGTTGCCGAGAACGTTCCAGTCGACATACTTGACGTTGGCGTCGGCGAGGGCCAGCGGCAGCAGATCGTGCGGCGGTTGCTCGATGAAGTCGATCTCGCCGGCGAGCAGCGCGTTCACGGCCTGCTGGTGATCGGAGATGGCGCGCCACTCGACGCGATCGACCTTGACGATCTTGCCGCCGGCGAAGCCGGAGGCCGGCTCCGAGCGCGGCTTGTACTTGTCGTTCCTGATATAGACGGTCTTGTCGCCGGGCTTCCACTCGTCACGCTTGAAGATGAAGGGGCCCGAGCCCGTGAAGTCGGAGATCTGCGTGTTGGGATCGGTTTCCGCCACGCGCTTCGGCATCATGAAGGGGACGTTGGAGGACGGCTTGCCGAGTCCCAACAGTACGAGGCCGGTGGGCGACTTGAGCTTCATGACGAAGGTCTTGGCGTCCTTGACCTCCAGCCCGTCGACGAAGGTCATCAGCTTCTGGCCGGTGGAGTCCTTGGCCGACCAGCGCTTGATCGAGGCCACGCAATCCTCCGCTGTGACCGGCTGGCCGTCGTGCCAGGCGAGCCCGTCGCGCAGAGTGAAGGTGTGTGTGAGCTTGTCGGCGGAGACCTCGTAGTTGCCGACCATCTGCGGCTTGATCTCGCCCTTCGCGTCGGTGGCGAACAAAGTGTCGTAGATCATGTAGCCGTGGTTGCGGACGATGTAGGCGGTGGTCCAGATCGGGTCCAGGATCTTGAGGTCGGAGTGCATGACGGCGCGCAGCGTCTTTTCCGCGTGCGCGGGTGCTGCCAGGCAGATGGCGGCGACCGCCGCTGCCAACGCGAACGTGCTTCGGCGCATATAGCCCATCTTCGACTCCAGTAGGCGGAAGTTGGTAAACGACACCATCGCCAGAGCTTGGTCCCCAGCGCTGCAGACCGCGGATTACACAACTCCCCTGGTGCCAAGTCAAAGCCTAGATGTGCCCGCTTTTCGACGTCGGTGCCCATGCCGATGGCAACGCACTCACCGCAGGCATGGTTTAACACTTTCGTTTTACCGGCTTCCGGCTAGTGTGGCGTCTCGGAATTGCCGACCACTTCGCGGCTTGGTGTTCATCGGCAATTCCGAGACATAAGCCACACTAGAACATCGAGTTTGCTAGTGTCCTTTTGTCTCCGAATTGCCGTCCGACCTCGCGGCAATGTAGTCGGCAATTCGGAGACAGGACACTACGGTGCGATGCCGTTACCGTCGCCGAA
>VBAB01000356.1 GCA_005888525.1 Alphaproteobacteria bacterium | reverse complement strand
GGATGCCGTGGGCCACCGTGTTGGCGACGTGCAGCGCATCGAGAATGAGATCGGGCAGTCGATCGGCAAGCCCGTGGGCCTCGCCTTCGAGCTTGAAGACGCCGCTCTGGCCGGTCCTTGCGGCCGCTGTCGTCGGGGAGCCTTGCGCTGCTGCCACCCCGCTCTACTCCAGTGCCGCTGCCAGGCGATTGATCACACCGCTTGCCGTCTCGCCCTCGGCCCGTGCCGCGAAGGTGAGCGCCATGCGGTGCTTGAGCACCGGTTCGGCGAGCGCAATCACGTCGTCGACCGAGGGCGCCAGCCGGCCATCGATCAGGGCCTTGGCGCGCACGGCCAGCATCAAGGCTTGACTGGCGCGCGGGCCGGGCCCCCAGGCGATCAGCCGATCGGTGTCGGCGCCCGCGCCGGTTCCCGGCCGCGCCGAGCGGGCAAGCTTGAGGATCGCCTCGACCACCTTGTCGGGGACGGGCAGCTGGCGCACCAGCCGCTGGGTCGCCATCAGCTCTTGACCGGTCAGGATCTGCTCCACCCGGCGCTCGTCGGTGCCGGTGGTCGCAAACAGCATGCGCCGCTCCGCTCCCTGGTCTGGGTAGCTCACGTCGATCTGCAGCAGGAAACGATCGAGCTGGGCTTCGGGCAGCGGATAGGTGCCTTCCTGCTCGAGCGGGTTCTGCGTGGCCAGCACGTGGAAGGGCGCCGGCACATCGTGGCGCTGGCCCGCCACCGTCACGTGGTGCTCCTGCATGGCCTGCAGCAGCGCCGACTGGGTCTTGGGGCTGGCGCGGTTGATCTCGTCGGCCATCAGCAGCTGGGCGAAGATGGGACCCTTGACGAACCGGAAGCTGCGCCGGCCGCTGCCGGAGCTGTCCTCCAGCACCTCCGAGCCGATGATGTCGGAGGGCATCAGGTCGGGCGTGAACTGGATGCGCTTGGCATCGAGTCCCAGCACCTTGCCCAGCGTCTCCACCAGCAGCGTCTTGGCGAGGCCGGGAACGCCGATCAGCAGCGCATGGCCGCCCGAGAGGATGGTGACGAGCGTGCGCTCGATCACCTGCTCCTGGCCGAAGATGACCGCCGCGGCCGCTTTCTGGACGCGCTGGATGCGCTCGCCGGCCGCTTCGATGCGTGTGACGATGGTGTCGTCGGTTTGCGTGAGTGTTGTCATGATCTCCAAACTATACGCTGGGCCGCCCCGGATGAGAAACAGTGTTGGGAAACGTGGTCACAATATGAACAGCTAAGAACTGGCTCGAAATCGTGCAATGGGCCAAAATAATGGGCTCGAGCACCCCAGCCCACACTGCCGTGTTGCAGCCAGTAGAGGACGAACCATGGCGACCGCCGACCGTATGCCGCCCATTGCGGCCGAAAAGATGACTGCCGACCAGAAAAAAGCGGCCGAGGAGTTCGCCGCCGGCCGCGGCTACAGCGCGCGTGGGCCGTTCGCCGTGATGCTGCGCTCGCCCGAGGTCATGCTACGCGCCAAGGCCATGGGCGATTACTTACGTTTTCGTAATGTCCTTCCCAAACGCGTGAGCGAGATGGTGATCCTGATCACCGCGCGCGAATGGACGCAGCAGTACGAGTGGGCTTACCACTACGGCTTCGCGCTGGAGGAGGGCCTGGCCAAGCCGACCATCGAGGCCATCGCCGAGGGACGCCGGCCCGAGGGCATGAAGGAGGACGAGGCCGCTGCCTACGACTTTTCCATCGAGCTGCACCGGACGCGGCGGGTGAGCGATGTCACTTATGCGCGCGCGCTGAAGCTGTTCGGCGAGCAGGGCATCGTCGATCTCATCGGGGTGAGCGGCTACTACACCTTCAACGCCATGATGATGAACGTGGCGCGCAGCAAGGTCGACATCGACAAGGTGCCGCCGCTGCAGAAATTTCCTGAGTGAGCCGAGACGAGTGCTCAGGGTTGTCAAGAGCACGTTGAGAGCCGAGGTGAGGCACCGACGGTTGAAACGGTCGCGACAGGTTCCCCTCCCCTTGATGGGGAGGGGCTAGGGGTGGGGTGAAAACGCGAGGGGAGCGGAAGCGAGGAATGGTGGTAGAGCCGCGAAGTTCGTCTGCTTGGGTTCCCCCCACCCCCGACCCCTCCCCACGAGGGGGAGGGGGGCCGATGCGGCACGCTCGCGACACCATCCAGCGCATCAAAGGCGGGCGCTCGAGATGGTGAGCGACGCCAGCAGCAATCGTATTGCCGGGCTCGAGACGCTGCTGCGGGCGCAGGGGGCCAAGGGTCCGGCGCCGGTCGAGAAGTGGAACCCGCCCTATTGCGGCGACATCGGCATGAAGATCCGCGCCGACGGGGTGTGGATCTACGGCGGCACGCCCATCGGCCGCATGCCGCTGGTCAAGCTGTTCGCCGGCGTGCTGCGCAAGGATGCCGATGGCCGGCACTACCTCGTGACGCCGGTGGAGAAGGTGGACGTGGACGTCGCCGACGCCCCGTTCCTCGCCGTGGAGATGGAGGTGCGGGGCAGCGGGCGCGAGCAGACGCTTGTATTCCGCACCAACGTCGACGACGTGGTGACCGCCGGCCCCGAGCATCCGCTGCGGTTCGCCGTGGAGCCGGGGAGCCAGGGGCTCAAGCCGTACCTGCTGGTGCGCGGCCGGCTCGAGGCGCTGGTCACGCGCGCGCTCTACTATGACCTCGTCGAGTTGGCGGTGGACGATGGCAACGGCCTAGGGCTGTGGAGCGACGGCGCGTTCTTCGCCATGCCGGCAGTCTGATCCGCGAGCCGTGAAAGGAGCAGAAAGTTGCTGAAAGACCCTCCCATCCTCACCATCCGCCGCGAGTTCAAACGCCCGAGCCGCGCGCTGATCGCCAAGCTCGCGGGGGCGCAGACCGGCCATATCGTCGATGCCCTGCAGGGCCGCGGCGCGCTCGAGCACCACGTCAAGCCGGTCGATCCGGAGCGGGCGAGCTTCGTCGGCGCTGCGCTGACGTGCGAGTGTGGCGCCAACGACAACCTCGCCATCATGGCGGCGCTGGTCATCGCGCAACCGGGCGACGTGATCATCGCGGCTTGCGACGGCTTCACGGCCACCGCGGGCGTGGGCGACAACCTGGCGATGATGGCCAAGAACAAAGGTGTAGCGGCCGTCGTCACGGATGGCATGGCGCGTGACCGCGACGGCATCGTGGCGGCGGGCCTGCCTGTGTTTGCGCGCGGCATCACGCCAAACTCGTGCGTCAGGAGCGGGCCCGGCAAGCTGGGCTTCGCCATCGTCTGCGGTGGCGTCGCCGTCGAGCCGGGCGACATCGTGCTGGGCGACCGCGACGGCGTGGTGGTGATCCCCCAAGCCCAATTGGAGAGCGTCATCGCGGCTCTGAGCGATATCCGCCGCATGGAAGAGGAGACGCAGAAGAAGATCCGCGCCGGCATGACGCACCTGGACAGCGTCGCCGAGCTTCTCCAATCCGATCGGGTCGCCTACGTCGACTGACGTCATCCCGGTGCTTGTCACCGGGATCCACCGTGCAGCTGGCTCTTGAGCCTGCTGAAATCTGGATACCGGGGACAAGCCCCGGTATGACAGCTACCACCGTTGGCACGCCGGGATGCTGTGGGTGTATGCTGCGGCGCCATGGATGCGCCGTTCGAGCCCAGTGCTGAGCCCAGTGTCGATCCCTTCACCGAAGCCGGTTTTCGGGCGCGGGCGCGCGGAGGCCTGCTGGCGGCGCCGTCGCAAGCCATCTTCGATCCGCGCACGGGCCGGGCGCTGGGCCCCGGCGACTGGGACCTCAACCCGGAGTTCAAGGACGACCTTGCCGTGATGGCGCCGCCGCGGCCGGCGGCGGTGCTGGTTCCGATCGTGCTGCGCTCGTCCCTGACTGTCATGCTCACCCAGCGCTCGCACGAGATGCCGAGCCACCCGGGCCAGATCTCGTTTCCCGGCGGCAAGATGGAGGAATGCGATCAAACTCCGGTCGATTGCGCCCTGCGGGAGGCGCACGAGGAGATCGGCCTGGCGGCCGAATTCGTCGAAACCTTGGGCTTCCTCGACAGCTATCGCACGGGCACGGGCTTTCAGATCAGCCCGGTGGTCGCCTTCGTGCGGCCCGGCTTCGCGGTTGCGCTCGATGCCCGTGAGGTGCTCGAGGTGTTCGAGGTGCCGCTGGCCTTCCTGATGGACGAGGTCAACCACCAGAAGCACGCGCGCGAATGGCGCGGGCGGCAGCGGTCTTTCTACGCCATGCCGTACGAGGGCCGCTATATCTGGGGGGCCACCGCCGGCATGCTCAAGAACATGCACCAGAGGCTGTTCTAGTGTGATGATCGAGAAGTCCGCATCATCGCTCTGGGCTAGGTGGGGAAGCGGACTTCTCGATCTGAATCACACTAGCTCATTGACTTTTCTAGTCGCGAAATTCGTTCCGAGGTGACCGCAAAGTGCGACGAATTTCGCGATCAGGACACTCGCGATGATCCGCGTCGTCATCGAGAACATCCTGCTGTTCCTGCTGCCGGCGGCCATGTATGTCGGCTATGTGCTGCTGACGCGCCGCGGCAGTACCTCCGCCGGCACTGTCGTCAGCGATGCGCCGCTGGTGTGGCTGTTCGTGGCCGGAGCGCTGCTCGTCGCCGCCACACTGATCTATTACGCGACCGTCACGCCCGGCGGCTCGCCGGGCCAGACCTACACGCCCCCGCGCATGGGCAAGGACGGGCGTATCGAGCCCGGTCAGCTGAAGTAGCGCACCCGTCATGGACGCTCCCCCGCCGACCCGTCAGCTGCCGAGCCTCGCCGGGGCCGATTGGCTCGCGCGGCGCCAGACGCGGGCCGTGTTCGACGCACTCGCCGCCGCCGGCTTTGCTGCGCGTGCGGTCGGCGGCGCCGTGCGCAATGCGCTCCTGGGCCGGGCGGTCGTCGACATCGACATCGCCACCCCGGCACGGCCGGAGCAGGTGATCGCCGCCGCTCGCGCCGCAGGCCTCGCGGCGGTGCCGACCGGTCTTGAGCACGGCACGGTCACGGTGATCGCTAGCCACGTCCCGCACGAGGTGACGACGCTGCGCGAGGACGTCGAGACGCACGGCCGCCACGCCACCGTCGCCTTCACCGACGACTGGGCGGCAGACGCGCGCCGGCGCGACTTCACCATCAACGCCCTCTATTGCAGCGCCGACGGCGAGGTGTTCGATCCGCTTGGCGCCTATGGCGACCTCGAGGCGCGCCGCGTGCGCTTCATCGGCGAGGCAGGTGAGCGCATCCGCGAGGACTACCTGCGCATCCTGCGCTTCTTCCGGCTCACGGCCGAGTATGGCGAAGGCCCGCCCGACAGGGACGGCCTGGCCGCCTGCGTCGCCGAGCGTGAAGGGCTGGCGCGGCTGTCGGCGGAGCGGGTACGCCAGGAGATGCTGCGCCTACTAGCGGCGCCGCGCGCGCCTGAACTCGTCGGTGCCATGCAGGACTACGGGCTCATCGGCTTCGTGCTGCCCGCCGCTCCGCGGCCGCGGCTGCTCGGCCGCCTGGCCGCCATCGAAGCCGAGCTCGGTCTTGCCGGCGATGCCATTTTGCGGCTGGCCGCGCTGGCGGTGGAGCTGCCGGAGGACGCGGACCGGCTGCGCGAGCGTCTGCGCCTCTCCAACGAGGAGCATGCCCGGCTGTCGCGCGCAGCCCTGCGAACGCCCGACATGGGCCCAGCATCGGATGAGCGTGGGGCCAAGGCCTGCCTCTATGCGGACGGCGCGGCGGCCTATCGCGAGCGCGTGCTTGTGGCCTGGGCGCGATCGGGAGATGCCCCCGCGAGCCAAGCTTGGCGCGAGCGCCTCGCCCTCACCGAGCGCTGGCAGGCGCCGCGCTTTCCCCTTGGCGGCGCCGACGTCATGGCGCTCGGCATACCCGCCGGCCC
>VBAB01000108.1 GCA_005888525.1 Alphaproteobacteria bacterium | reverse complement strand
ACAAGACGGTCCCCAACTTCAAAGGTATAGCGACGGTGTGCGTCGAAGGCTTGCAATGAGCTGAAGCGCGTAGGGTGCGCGATTTGCACGAGGGCCGCTGCGGAGCGGCCCTCTTTGCGTATCGGCCGGCAACCGGCGGGTGAACGACGGGTTACGGAGCTCCTCACGTTCCATTCAGGCGTCGGGCTCGAAACTGCTCGGGCCCAATAGGAATCCCGCAAGTACGCCCGCAAGAACCTGGAGAGCTCCAACATGCACATGAAGACCATCGGCATCGCGCTCGCGCTGGCCCTGCTGCCCATGACCGCGGTTGCTCAGAGTGCGGGACCTCAGACGGCAGCCCCGGAAGCGCGCGCGAAGATGCGCGAGGCCTGCGCCGCGGACGTGCAGAAGTTCTGCGCCGACATCGAACGCGCCAAGGGCGCCATGCGCGCCTGCCTCGAGGCCCACGACTCGCAGGTTTCGGCGGGCTGCAAGGCGGCCAGGGCCGAGCGCGCCGCCGCCAGAGCCAAAGACAAGAGCTGATCCGCTGGATCGAGGTATCGAGGCCGGGGCGGGTTCGACCCGCCCCGGCCTTTCTGCGTTCCAGGTGGAGGAATTGGCCCTGCAACGCGTCAATGCTGCTAAAGTGGCCCCGTTGAGGAATTGAGAAGCAGAATCAGTTGCAATTCACCGCTCGTGGCAAAGTGAATCGACGAGGAATTACCAGCGATGGGGCGACGGTTCGGGGCTCCTCGATGCGTTCAAATGTCAGGGCCTTCGTCAGTGCACGATAGTTTTTGGCAGCGGGGCGGCCGACCTCTGCCCAGTCGAGAGTGAAAGGACGCCAGGTGCCCAGGCTGCTCAAACGGGTTCTCGCCCTTGCCGCGATCGCTGCCGTGGTGGCCGTCGTCGCCTTCGTGACGCTCTCGCCGATGGTGCAGAAAGAGGCTGCCGGCCGCCGCGCCAAGGCTCTTGCCGACGCGCCGGTTCCCGTCGTCGATGCACCCGCGCGCGTTGCCGACGTGCCCGTGTACCTCAACGGCGTGGGCACGGCCAAGGCGCGCAACACCGTCACCGTGCGCGCTCAGGTCGACGGCCGCATCATGAGCCTCAAGTTCAAGGACGGGCAGGACGTCAAGCGCGGCGACGTGCTGGCCCTGATCGACCCCGCCACCTACCAGGCGCAGCTGGAGCAGGCGATCGCCAAGAAGGCGCTCGACGAGGCGCAGCTGGCCAACGCCCAGCGCGACCTCGAGCGCTACGCGAAACTGACGTCGCTCTCCGTCGCCGAGAAGACCATCGACACGCAGCGCGCCCTGGTCGCCCAGCTCACGGCGCAGATCAAGCTGGACGATGCCGCAATCGCCAACGCCAAAGCGTTCCTCGACTACACGACGATCGTCTCGCCACTCGACGGTCGCACCGGCATCCGCATGATCGACGAGGGCAACCTGGTGCGCGCCATCGACGCCAACGCCGGCATCGTGATGATCACGGAGGTCAGGCCCATCGCCGTAATCTTCACGCTGCCGCAACAGCAGCTGGCCCAGGTCAACGCCGCGTCCGCACGGGGCGAGGTGACGGTCGAGGCGCTCGACGCCGACGGCAAGACGGTGCTCGACCGCGGCGCCTTGCAGGTCGTCGACAACCAGGTGGACCAGACGACCGGGACCGTGCGCATGAAGGCGGAATTCGCCAACGCCAACCTGCAGCTCTGGCCGGGGCAGTTCGTCAACGTGCGCGTGCTGACCGACACGTTGAAGCAGGTGGTGACCATTCCAACCCCTGCCGTGCAGCGCGGGCCAAACGGCACCTTCGCCTACGTCGTGCAGGCCGACCAACGCGTCGTTCTGCGGCCCGTCACGGTGGGGCTGCAAACCGAGACAACGGCCGTAATCGTCAAGGGTATCGACGCCGCCGACCGCGTCGTGACCACGGGCTTTGCCCGTCTCAAAGACGGCGCCCGCGTGTCGGTCGTGCGCAACGAGGACCAGCCGGCCGCCGCCGCCGAGCCGGCCAAGGCTGGCGCCTCGGCGGCCCCGGCCAAATCGGAAGGGCGCGAGAAGACCCGCACCGCCTGCGCTGCGGACCTGCAGAAGTTCTGCCCCAGCGTCGAGCGCGGCAAGGACGCGATGCGCGCCTGTCTGCAAGCGAATGCGGCGCAGCTCTCCGAGCCCTGCAAGGCAGCGTCCGCGGGTCAGGCGGGCGGCAAGCCGCGCGAGGCCGACGCGCGCAAGCCCGAGGGAAGCTCGACGCAATGAGCGTTTCCTCTCCCTTCATCAGGCGGCCCATCGCCACCTCGCTGCTGGGCTTTGCCGTGACGCTGGGCGGCGCGCTGGGCTATTGGTGGCTGCCCATCTCGTCGCTGCCGCAAGTCGATTTCCCGACCATCCAGGTCACGACGCAGTTGCCCGGCGCCAGCCCGGATACGACCGCCAACCTCGTTACCGCGCCGCTGGAGCGCCAGCTGGGCCAGATCCCGGCGCTGGCGACCATGACCTCGTCCTCGTCCTACGGCATCAGCCAGATCACATTGCAGTTCGTACTCAACCGCGACATCGACGCGGCCGCCCAGGACGTGCAATCCGCCATCAATGCCGCGGGCTCGACGCTGCCGCGCAACCTGCCTTATCCCCCGACCTACGCCAAGGTGAACCCGGCGGATGCGCCCATCGTCACGCTGGCGCTCACCTCGCCCACCATTCCGCTGCGCCAGCTCTCCGATCTGGCCGACACCATGATGGCGCAGCGCCTGGCTTCGGTGCCGGGCGTAGGGCACGTGGCCGTGGAGGGCGGCATCCGGCCGGCGGTGCGCATCCAGGCCGACCTTTCGCGCCTCTCCTCTTACGGGCTGAGCATGGCGGACCTGCGCACTGCCATCGCCGCCGCCAATGTTTCCGGTCCCAAGGGCTCGCTCGACGGCGCGCACCAGTCCTACACCATCGCCGCCAACGATCAGATCGCGAGTGCAGCTGCCTACGAGCCGGTGATCATCGCCTATCGCAACGGCGCGCCGGTGCTGCTCAAAGACGTGGCCGTGGTCATAGACGGCCTGGAGAACGCCAAGGTCGGCGGTTGGTACCAGGGCACCCCCGCCGTCATCATCGACGTGCACCGCCAGCCCGGCGCCAACGTCATCGACACGGTGAAGCGTGTCAGGACGGAGCTGCCGCGCCTGCAGCGGGCCATGCCGAGCGACGCCAAGCTGACCGTCGTGCACGATCGCACCGGCACCATCCGCGCCTCCGTGCACGACGTGCAGTTCACGCTGGTGCTGAGCGTGGGTCTGGTGGTGCTCGTGGTGCTGCTGTTCCTGCGCACCATCCGCGCCACCATCATCGCCGGCGTGGCGCTGCCCGTCTCGCTGGTGGCCACGTTCGGCGTCATGTGGTTCTGCGGCTTCTCGCTCGACAACCTGTCACTGATGGCGCTGACCATCGGCACCGGCTTCGTCGTCGACGATGCCATCGTCATGATCGAGAACATCGTGCGCCACATGGAGGAGGGCGAGAGCCCCATGCAGGCGGCGCTCGAGGGTGCGCGCGAGATCGGCTTCACGGTGATATCGCTCACCTTGTCGCTGATCGCCGTCTTCATCCCGCTGCTGTTCATGACCGGGCTGGTGGGGCGCATGTTCCGTGAGTTTGCGCTGACGTTGACGATCGCCGTCGTCATCTCGGCGATCGTTTCGCTGACGCTGACCCCCATGATGTGCTCGCGCATGCTGCGCCATGGGGCGGGCTCCGGCGCCAGCCCGCTGGCACAGTATCTCAACGGTCTCGTCGACCGGGCCGTCGCGGCCTATCACCAGAGACTCCTGTGGGTGCTGCACCGCGAGCGGGCGACGCTGCTGACCACCCTCGCCACCCTGGTGATCACTATTGCCCTCTACGCCGTCGTGCCGAAGGGCTTCCTGCCGCTGCAGGACACGGGGCTGGTGCAGGCGGTGCTGGAGGCGGGCCCGGAGGTCTCCTTCGCCGAGATGATCAAGATGCAGGACCGGGTTGCGGTTTCCATCCGTACCGATCCTGACGTCGAAGGCGTCGTCACCGTCGTGGGTGTCAGCGCGCTCAACCCGACGCCCAACGCCGGACACCTCAAGGTCATCCTCAAGCCCCGCGATGCCCGCAACGCCAACGTCAGCGCCATCATCGAGCGGTTGAAGGAGAAGGTCGGCGCCATTCCCGGCATCACGGTGTACTTCCAGCCCGTGCAGGACGTGCAGATCAGCACGCGCATCAGCCGGGCGCAGTTCCAGTACACGCTGGTCGGCAGCGACGAGAAGGACGTAGCCACGTGGGCGGCCCGCCTCACCGAGAAGCTGCGCTTCTCGCCGGCCTTGCAAGAGGTCATCTCGGAAGCCCAGGACGGCGGTCTGCGCATCATGGTGCGCGTCGACAGGGAGACGGCCGGCCGCCTCGGCGTCTCCATGCAGGCCGTCAACGACGCCCTCAACGACGCCTTCGGCCAGCGGCAGATTTCGACCATCTACGCCCAGGCCAACCAGTATCGCGTCGTGCTCGAGGCCGCGCCCCAGTACCAGAGCGACCCGGCCGCCCTGGGGCGGATCTACGTGCCCGCCAGCACGCAGGCATCCGGCCAGGTATCGGCGCAGGTGCCCCTGAGCGCGGTGGCGAAGATCGAGCGCCGCACCGCGCCGCTTGCCGTCAATCACCAGGACCAGTTTCCCTCCGTCACCATCAGCTTCAACCTGGCGCCTGGCGGCTCCTTGAGCGATGCGGTCGCGGCCATCACGACCGCGCAGGAGGAGATCGGCATGCCGACCTCCGTCACCGGCACCTATTCGGGCGATGCGGACGAGTTCACCAAGTCCCTGCGCGGCCAGCCCTGGCTGATCCTGGCTGCGCTGATCACGATCTACATTGTGCTGGGTGTGCTCTACGAGAGCTTCGTGCATCCCTTCACGATTCTCACCACGCTGCCATCCGCCGGCATCGGTGCGCTGCTGGCGCTGATGCTGTGCGGCATGGATCTCTCCATGATCGGGCTCATCGGCATCGTGCTGCTGATGGGCATCGTCAAGAAGAACGCCATCATGATGATCGACTTCGCACTGGAGGCCGAGCGGACGCAGGGCTTGCCCCCGCGCGAGGCCATCATCCAGGCGAGCCTCTTGCGCTTCCGGCCGATCATGATGACGACGCTGGCGGCCCTGTTCGGCGCGCTGCCGCTGGCGCTGGAGTCCGGCACCGGCTCGGAGCTCAGGAACCCGCTGGGCGTGACCATCATCGGCGGCCTGCTGCTCTCGCAGCTGCTCACGCTCTACACGACGCCGGTGATCTATCTGGCCATGGAGCGCGTGCGCGCGCGGCTGGCGCCGGCCGCTGCCGCCCAAGATCAGCCCGCGCACGCCGCCTATTCACCGGCCGAGGCCGCCGGCCGGCCCGCGGAGTAGGGCCATGAACTTCTCGCGGCCTTTCATCGAGCGGCCGATCGGCACCACGCTGCTGGCCCTGGGCCTGCTGCTGTTGGGCATCGTCGCCTATCGCTTCCTGCCGGTGGCGAGCCTGCCGTCGGTGGAGTTCGCCACCATCAACGTGTCAGCCACCCGGCCCGGCGCCGACCCCGAGACCATGGCGGCAACGATCGCGGCTCCCTTGGAGCGGCGCCTGGGCGAGATCGCCGGCGTGACCGAGATGACCTCGGTGAGCTCGCTCGGCTCCAGCCGCATATCGATCCAGTTCGACCTCTCCCGCAGCCTAGACGGCGCGGCGCGCGACGTGCAGGCGGCCCTCAATGCCGCGGCGACCGACCTGCCGAGCGATTTGCCGATGCTGCCGAGATTCAAGAAGTCGAATCCGGCAGCGGCCCCGGTGCTGATCCTGGCCCTCACCTCGAGCACGCTTTCTCCCTCCGACATCTATGACGCCGCCGATACCGTCATCGCCCAGCGCATCTCCCAGGTCGATGGCGTGGCGGAAGTGACGGTCGCCGGAGCCGAGCAGCCCGCCATCCGCGTCCGCGCCAACCCCATGCTGCTCTCCTCCATAGGGCTCAGCATCGAGGACCTGCGTGTGGCGATCACCAGTGCCAACGCGCTGGCGCCGCTCGGCATCATCGACGGCGAGCGCCAGGCCGTCGCCATCGAAAGCAACGCTCAGCTGCGCACGCTCGAGGAGTACCGCAACATCGTCGTCAAGATGGCGAACGGCAACGTCGTGCGCCTCTCCGAGGTGGCCACCGTCGAGCAGAGCAACCGCAACTCGCGTGCGGCGGCCATGTTCAATGCCCAGCCGGCGATCCTGCTCATCATCACCAAGCAGGGCGACGCCAACGTCATCGAGACCGTCGACCGCATCCGCGCGCTGGTCCCCGAGATCAAGCGCTGGATCCCCGCGGGCATCGACATCTCCGTGCTCTCCGACCGCACCGGCACCATCCGCGCCAGCGTGTTCGACATGCAGGTCACGCTCGGGCTGACGGTGGTGCTGGTGATGCTCGTCGTCTACGTCTTCCTGCGGCGGCCGACGCCGACGCTCGCCGCCGGCGTGACGGTGCCCTTGTCGCTGGCGGGAACGTGCGCGGCCATGTGGTGCGCCGGCTTCTCCGTCAACAATCTCACGCTGATGGCGCTCGCGGTCTCCGTCGGCTTCGTGGTCGACGACGCCATCGTCATGATCGAGAACATGTTCCGCAACATGGAAGCCGGGATGCGGCCCATGCGGGCGACGCTGGAAGGGGCAAGGCAGATCGGCTTCACGGTCATCTCGATCAGTGTGTCGCTGGTTGCCGCGTTCATCCCGCTGCTGTTCATGAACGGCGTCGTCGGGCGCCTGCTGCGCGAGTTCTCCGTCACGTTGGTGTTTGCGATCGTCGTCTCGACCGTGGTGTCGCTCACCGTCACGCCGATGATCTGCGCCCACTTCGTCAAGGAGCCGCCGAGCCCGGATGCGACCCGCTTCGATCGCATCGTCGAGGCGATCATGGGATGGATGGTGCGCGGCTACATGCGCACGCTCACGGCTGTCCTGCACCATCGCCTGCTGATGGGCATCGTCATGCTGGCCACCATCGCCGTGACGGTCAATCTCTACATCAAGACGCCCAAGGGCTACTTCCCGCAGGACGACACCGGGCTCGTCTTCGGCTCCACCCAGGCGGCGGCTGATATCTCCTACGACGCGATGTTGAAGCTGCAGCGCCAGGCGCTGGATATCGTGCTTGCCGATCCCGCGGTTGCGGCCGTCGGTTCCTCGGTGGGCGCGTCCGGCTTCAACGCCTCCGTCAACCAGGGACGCATGTTCATCAGCCTGAAGCCGCTGGCCGAGCGCGGCGGTCTCACCACCCAGCGCGTCGTCGACCGCCTGCGCCGGGAGCTGGCGCGCATCGAGGGCATCAGCGTGTTCATGACCGCCTCGCAGGACATCCGCGTCGGCGCGCGCCAGGGCCGGGCGCAATACCAGCTCACCTTCTGGAGTCCCGAGTTCGACACGCTCTACGCCTGGGTGCCGAGAATCCTGGAGCGGCTGACCAAGGTCCCGGGGCTCGTCGACGTGACCACGGATCGCGAGCAGGGCGGCCTGCAGGCTACCATCTCGATCGACCGGCAGGCGGCGTCGCGGCTGGGTGTGCGCATCCAGGACATCGACAACGCGCTGAACAACGCCTTCGCGCAGCGGCAGATCTCGACCATCTACACGCAGCGCAACCAGTATCAAATCGTGCTCGAGGTCGACCCGCGCTACCAGCGCGATCCCACGGACCTGTCGCGCGTTTTCGTGCCCGGCCAGGGCGGCGCGCAGGTGCCGCTCAACGGCCTGATCCGCATGGAGAAGACGCTGGCGCCGCTGGTCGTCAACCACCAGGGGCCATTCCCGGCGGTGACGATCACCTACAATCTGAAGCCGGACGTCACGCTCGATGAGGCCACGCAGGCGATCAGCCAGGCGGTTGCCGAGCTCAGGATGCCCGATTCCATTCGCGCCGAGGCAGCCGGCGACGCCAAGGCCTTCGCCGCCCAGGCGAGCACGCAACCGTTGCTGATCATCGCCGCGCTGATCTCAGTCTACATCGTGCTGGGTGTGCTCTACGAGAGCCTGGCGCATCCGCTGACCATCATCTCGACGCTGCCGTCGGCCGGCCTCGGCGCGCTGATCGCGCTGAGATTTGCGGAGATGGAGCTTTCGGTGATCGCGCTGATCGGCATCATCCTGCTGATCGGCATCGTCAAGAAGAACGGCATCATGCTGGTCGACTTCGCGCTGGAGCAGGAGCGCGCGCACGGCCTGCCGCCGGAGCGCGCGGTGCTCGAGGCGGCGCGCGAGCGCTTTCGGCCCATCATGATGACGACCTTTGCCGCGCTGCTGGGCGCCGTGCCACTGGCGATCGCTACGGGCCCCGGCTCGGAGCTGCGCCGCCCGCTCGGCATCGCCATCATCGGCGGTCTGGTCGTCTCGCAGGTTCTCACGCTCTACACCACGCCGATCATCTACCTGCTGCTCGACAAGCTGCACCGCCGTCTGGGCGGCGCAGCTTCCCCCGCGCCTGCCGCGCCGCACACCGCCCCCGCGGAGTGACGTGACTTCTCCCTCTCCCCATTTTTATTCAAAATGGGGAGAGGGTCGGGGTGAGGGGCGGCAACGAACTCCGAAGCAAGCGTCTGCCCCTCACCCTACCCCTCTCCCCACTGAAGAGTGGGGAGAGGGAACTTGCCTACTTCCGTTCTGCGGACTTGCGGAACTGGGCGACGAGCTCGCGGACTTTGCTGGCGTCGACGCCCGACTGCTTGAGCAGCTCCTCGTAGCGCTTGACGAGGGCTTGCCGGTCCTCGCTATCCGTCGGCTTGGCGGCGCTGCGCGTCACGGTGGTCGGCGGGGCGCCGGAAACGACCATCGGCGCCTCCTGCTTGGGATAGATCGAGGCGATAAACTTGCGATCCTGCTCCGACAGCTCGAGGTTCTCGGTGACGTAGCAGGCGCTCTCCTTGCCGCGCTTGAAGAGCGTCGGCGGCAGGCTGTAGTGCATGATCGACTTGCGGTCGACCTCGGTCGCATTGAGCGACGTGGTGCTCGCGAGCTGACGGAAGTTGCGGTCCACGAGCCCCTTGTCCCAGCCGATGCCGGCGCCGATCTTGTAGGCGGCTTCCCAGTCGATCTCCGCATCGCAGTTGGCGTTGGGGCTCTGGTGCTCGTGCAGCAGCCCCAGCGCGTGGCCGAACTCGTGCAGGATGGTGGCGCGGATGGGCCCCTCGGGCGCCGCCTGGCCGTTCTTGAGCATGGGCGTGTCGACGCCGAAGAACTGCAGGTTCATGGACGGGTCCTGTCCGCGGCTGTTGGTGCCCGGCACCGACCACCAGCCCTTGTTGTCCTCGAACGTCACCTTGATATCCTCGGAGTTGTCGCCCTTGCAGGCGCGTGGTGCGCCGCCCTCCTCGAAGTCGAAGGTGACGTTGGCGTATTGCATCCATTCCCGGGCGATGCGGATGACCCGCTCCTGGGCTTTGCGCGAGCCGGTGTGGAAGCAGACTTTGATGGTTTGGCCGTGCCTCCAGGTCAGGGAGCGAACGACCACGCCGCGAACCTGGCCCAGCGCCGGCCCCTTGAGGTCGGCCGGGATAAGGCGGGCCTGGGCGCGGGCTGCCGGCAACGTCGAAGCGATGCAGGAGGGGTGCCCAAAGCCGCCCTCTTGGGCCTGGGCCTCGGCTCCCGAGGCGATGGCCACGATCGCCGGAACCGTGCAGGCGGCAGCAGCTGCAAGACGCATGTGCCTGATCCCCCTTCCGTTGCAGGAAGAGCTAGATAGCGTCGCCGCTTGGCCAAAACATGGTCGCTACTCTCCGGAATCAATAGAGCGCCAACCATGAAGCGCGCTCGACAGGTTCCCCTCCCCTTGACGGGGAGGGGTTAGGGGTGGGGTGAAACGCGCGAGCGGCGTCGCCGCTTTGTTACCCCCACCCCCGACCCCTCCCCGCAAGGGGGAGGGGAGCACACGCAAGCCTACGAGCCGATCTTCAGCCAAGGTCGGTAGTAGAGCGAGATCGTTCCTGATGTAAGCACTGGGGCTTCCATCCAGTGGGCCGGGGCCGGAGCCGGTCAGCTACCCGTCGTCGGTTGGCTGTCCGCCATTCAGTGCTGGTAGGGCGAGTCGCCCCCATGCAGCCCCATACCGGAGTCGAAGAAGAAGCCGTGGTCGAAGGGCCCTGACGGCGTCTGCCGGTCCATGAACGGAGCGCGGTAGGTATTGGTGCTGCCATAGAGGGTGCGCGACATGCCGTAGGTGTTGATCACGTCGCGGTAGCTGTAGGAGTAGAAGCCAATGCGCCGCCCCGCAAACTGCCGCGCGTGCGCGGGGCGCGGGCGGTAGAGGCGGGCGCCGGTCTGCTCGGCGGACCCGATGGACTTCACAACCGGCGCCTTGGCAACGCGCTCCGCCGCCAGGCTGTCGGATGCGAATGCAGCCAGAAGAGTGCCGAGCGCCAATGCCAGGGCCTTGCTCATGAATCGTCCCGCCTTCGAGTCGCCGTTCCACGTTCCGTTGAGTCTAAGGGACGAAAGCAACCAACTTCTAAAGGCGGTTGCCAAAACGAGGCCTCGAGCGACGCATCGTGGTCCTGCATCGCCCGAGATGGCAGCTCAGCGCGGCTTCAGTTGCAGAGGGTCGCCGTGACGACGCATTCTGTGCCCATCATGCCGCCCGGCTTGCAGTTCGACCTCAAGTTGCTGACCCGGTAACCGGGCGCCGAGCCCACCTTCATGCCCGAGCCCATGAACTGCGCCCAGGAACCCCATGACGTGGCCTGCAGCACCGCTTCCCAGGCCTGGAACATTGCGGAATCGCGCGAACCGCCGGTTCCCCGCCCACCCTTGTTGATGCATCCGGCGTCCGCGGCGGCCCCCGCCGCAACGAGAGCGCCAGCAAACACCACCGACGTCATCATCAAACGTTTGAAGTTGCGCATAGGCTCCTTGCTCCCCTCGAAAACAAAAAGACAGCGAGCCGGGGCACATTGCCCGAGATCGCTGTCCTTGCACACTGGTCAGTCCCGCACTTTCGTGCGGGATGCAATCGATTCTTCCGCTCCCGTGGCCGGCCGGTGACGGGAGCCTGCCCGCACCGCCCGCGCCGCGCGCGCGGTGCTAGCTCGCAAGCTGCAGGTTTACGGCCTTGGGCCCTTTGCCGCGCTTGTCCGGCTCGGTCTCGAACGAGACCCGCATGCCTTCGTCGAGCGTGCCGATGTTGGAGCGTTCAACGGCGGTGATATGGACGAAGACGTCCTTGCCCCCTTGGTCCGGCGTGATGAAGCCGAAGCCTTTCGTCTGGTTGAAGAACTTAACAGTTCCGGTCTGCCGCATGCGAGGTCTCCATGTCCCCGGTAAAAAAATGCAGATCGCGACAGCGCAAGCTGCCGCGGGTGGCGGTTAGGCAGTCTCGTCCGATGTCGGGGAACGTGAGGCGCAAGAGAACGGTGACGCGTCTGCGCGAGTCATCTCAGGTCAGTCTCAGCAGTTTCCGCCGGGTCCGATGGGCCGCCCGAACTGCGGCGGAGTATCGGTGATTGCCGGGAGCTGTGCAAGGCAAATTAGCGCTTGCATTTTACGGCCTGATGCGCATACGCCGCTTCGCCTCGGGCGCTGCCTTGCCAGGGCTCGCGTGTGTGGGATCCAGCCAATCCAGGCGATAGCCGCCACCTCCTCTGGTGGATGCGAGGCGGCGGCTGAGCTCGGGAAGCACGGCGCCGAGCTGGCCATCCAGCGTATAGGGTGGGTTAACGACGATGAGCCCGCAGCCGTTGAGGCGGTCGGGGTGTCTGGGGCGCTCGAGCATGAGCTCGACGCGCAGGGACTTGGGAATCGCAAGCGCAGCCAACGCGGCATGGAAGCGGGCGACCGGCTTCAAGTCCTTGATGGGGTACCAGACGATATAGATGCCCGTGGCGAAGCGCTGCAAGCCCTGCGTCAGTCCCGTGGCGATGCGGTCGAGCTCGTCTTTCTCCTCGAAGGGGGGATCGATGAGAACGACGCCCCGGCGCTCCTTCGGCGGCAGCAGTGCCTTGAGCGCGACCCAGGCGTCGAGCGCCATCAGCTTGGCCCTGCGGTCGCCGCCGATGGCATCCTCGAGGAGCGACAACTCTTCGGGGTGAAGTTCGTTGGCTATCAGAGTGTCCTGCGGACGCATGAGGCTCAGGGCGATTGCGGGGCTGCCGGGGTAGAAGCCGAGCGTGTCGCCCGCATTTACCCGGCGCACGACGTCCAGGTAAGGTTGCAGGTGCTGCGCCACGGGCGGCGGCAGAGGCTTCGCGTCCACACCCATGAGACGGGCGATGCCGCCCTGCCATTCGCCGGTCTTTTCCGCCTGCGGCGAGGCGAGCGCGTAGCGGCCGGCCCCGGCATGCGTGTCGATGACGCGGAACGGCGCTTCCTTTCGCTTCATGTACTCGAGCACGAGGGTGAGCACGGCGTGCTTCAGCACGTCGGCGAAATTGCCCGCATGGTAGGCGTGGCGGTAGTTCATGGTGCGAGCATGCGCCGCAACGAACGGCTCCTGTCAATGCTCTCGCAATTAAGGTGCAGCCGGCAAGACCGCATTAACCGCAACTCGCAACGGCGGCAACCTAACGTAGATTGCTCGCGCTCGTTTACCGTGACCGTAATCGTCGCGCGCTACTTTGACCGACGCCGCAGCTTGTCGCGTGGGTAGGGCGCATCAACATGTTGCATGTCGACTTGTTCTCGGTCTACCTGGCCGTGATCGCCTCCGGACTGGCCCTCAGCCTGGTTTGGCTGGTGGTAGCGCGCACGTTTCCGACGCTCTACGCGGCGCGCTACTGGTTCGGCGGAGCCCTTGCGGCCGGCGTCGGCTCGGCGCTGTCGCTTTGGCGCGGCGCCGTCGATCCGATGGTGCCGATCGTGTTGGGCAACGGCATGATCCTGATCGGCTCCGGCCTCGGCTGGGCCGGCGTGCGCGAGCTCAACCGCAGGTCAGCGCCCCTGCTGATCATCCTCGGCATCACGGCCAGCGCCGTCGTCGCCCTCTCGATCACCACGGTGCTCTACGACAGCTCGCACTTCCGGATCGTGATCTTGTCTGCGGCCCAATCCGTCCTCATCGGCTGGGCCGTGGTCGACATTCTCGATCGCCGGACCGGCGGCAGGTCGCTGGGTTGCCTGATAGCCGCGGGTGCATGCGGTGTGCTGCTGCTGCTCAATGCCGCGCGCTCCGTCTTCGCCGTCCTGGCGGTCAGCGGCGAATTGCCGCTTGCGACGCCGAGCCCGATGCAGGCGGGCCTGGTCCTTCTCGTTGCGATGTTCGGAGCCCTGGTGTGTCAGTTCGGCTTCCTCCTCATGACCATGGACCGCTTGCAGGCGGAGATGGTCCAGCTGGCCGGCATGGACGACCTGACGGGCGTCGCCAATCGCCGGCGCTTCCTCTCCGTCTGCGAGCAGGAGTGCATTCGCTCGATCAGGACCGGCCGCCCCTTCTCCGTGATGGTGATCGACATCGACCGCTTCAAGGCGATCAACGACGGCTACGGCCATGCTGCCGGCGACGAGTTCCTCAAGCTGCTGGCGCGCACGGCGCGTGCCCATCTGCGCGGGCAGGACCTGCTCGCCCGGCTGGGCGGCGACGAGTTCAGCGTGCTGATGCCCGAGACCAGCGGCGAGAATGCCACCAAATCCGCCAACCGGCTCGTCGCCGCCATTCGCGAGGTCACCCTTTCGCGCGATGGCGCCACGGTCGGCTCCACCATCAGCGTGGGCGTGGCGGAATGGACCCCGGCGGTCGGCAACGATCCGTGCGTCTTGCTGGAGCTTGCCGATCGCGCGCTCTATCTGACCAAGAACGGCGGACGTGACGGCGTCACCGTGGCGCCGTCCTCGCCGGTGCAGGTCGGCGAGCCGCTGGCCGCTTGAACGCTTGCCGAGCTGGTTCAGCCTCGGCGCAGCGCGCCGAGGACGACGGCCCGCAGCGCGCGGTCGCGAACCGAGGCCGGCGACAGCAGCGCAAGCCGATCGAGCGCGGCCTGCTCTCGGGCCGAGGCGGGTCGGCGAGCCAGTCCGGCAAACAGCGTCCGCACCAGATCACCGTAGCCAGCCGACTTCAGGAACGTAAGCCGGCCGGCCAGCGTCTGCTCGACTTCGGTCATCTCGGTGCCGAGCGGGAACGCGGGCAGCAGGCCGTCGCGCCCGGCCGGCGCAAGGGCCGCCTCGATATTGTCCGCCCGATTGCTGGTCGGGTTGGGTAGCGTGAACGTGGGCTCGACCTTGCCTGCGCGGCGGGCTTCCTCGAGCAGCCCTGGCTGGAAGCCGCTGTCGGCCACCGCGAGCATGGTGACCACGACGTCGCGGTCGGACTTGCCGCGCAGGTCGGCGATCCCGTACTCGGTGACGAGGATGTCGCGCAGCTGCCGTGGCAATGTGGCATTGGCGTAGCGCCAGACGATGTTGGAGGTCGTGCGCCGGTTGGATCGCCGCGTGGCGCGCACGCCGATGATGGAGCGGGCACCCTCCAGCGCGTGCGCCATGGCGACGAGGTCGTGCTGGCCGCCGGCGCCGCTGACGACGCGGCCGTCCTCGAGCTGATCGGAGGACACAGCGCCGAGCAGGGTTGCCACCATGGCGGTGTTGACGAAGCGGGCATGCGTCCGCTGTGCGCGCTTGGCCTCCTGATCGCCGTAGAGGGTGTTGGTGAAAGAGATGGCGGTCATGGCGATGAGCGCGAGGGTTTCGGGCGGCATCTCCCGCAGCTCGCGATAGAAGGCCTGGTTGCCGACGAAGAACCCGGCATGCAGGATCGCCTCGCGGCCTTCGGCCGCGGCGACGCGGCGGCGCAGGATGCCGGCGCGCATCAGGGCCAGGAACCCGTCGACCAGCATCTCCGTGCAGCCGTAGAGGCCTCTCGTGAAGGGGGCGAGCTCGGCATCCGCCGGCAGGCGCGCGCCCAGCTTGTCGAGCAGGGCCCTGAAATCGCCGTTGCGCGTGTGCCGCAGGATCAGCGCGTGCGCCAGCGCGTCCGAGAACGAGCCGATGCCGATCTGCAGCGTGCCGCCGTCCTTGATGAGCGTGGCCGCCTGCAGTGCCATGGCGTAATCGGGAAGCGACACCGGCTCCTTGGGCGGCGCGAACAGCTCGTAGTGGGGGCGCTCGGTTTCCAGCACGACGTCGCATTCGCCCGCATCCATCTCGGCCGCGCCGGGCATGTAGGGCAGGTTGGCGTTGATCTCGACGGCGAGCGCCAGCGGCTGACCGGCCGTCCGGCGCGCCACGATGTAGGGCAGCATGTCGAGCGTGACGTCGGTGTTGGAGCTGAGGCTGATGCGCGGCTGGCCTTGCGGGTGCGGCGCCACCAGCTGGCCGAGGACGTTGGTGCCGATGCGCTGGAGGTGCTCGGCCACCTGCGAGTAGTTGAGGCTGGTGTAGCTGCGCTGCATTTGCGCGTTGGAGAGCCAGGCTCCCGCCTGCATGAAGAACTCGGTGACCTCGACGTTGGGCGGCAGGCGACCCGCGCGCAGGGCCATGGCGTAGTCGAGATCCGGGTAATTGCCGAACAGCCGGTCGAGCAGCGGCTCGACGAAGCGCCGCTCCAGGCTCGTGCGATAAGGCGGCCGCACCAGGCTGAGGCCGGTGAAGATGCGCAAGCGCAGTCGCTTGTCGGCCTCGGCCAGACGGTAGAGCGCGTTGACGAGGGCCACCGGCTTGCCGACGCCGATCGGGATGGCCATCGCCATGTCGCGCCCGGCGCGGTCGACGATCGCCTCGGCGCAGCGGACGGCGTCGCTGGAGCGGAAGGGCAAGGCGGTATCCGTGGTTGTCGTGCGTGTGTCTAGTACGAACGCAGTCTCTGTCGCGAGGAATGATCAAGCGAGTCAACATACCGTAGAACGTTGCGCGGAGCGCATGCCGAACCTTTCGCAATTGCGAAAATGCGCTAACGTCGCTGCCAGCGTGCCGAGAGACCGCCCGCTGCAACGTGCCGCCGAGCGCCGACATGACGCCACAAGTCAGGATCGAGCAGGTGACCCCGAGCGAGAGGGACGTGCTCTGGCATTATCTGCAGTTCTACATCTACGACATGTCCCGATTTACCGGCGCGCAGCCTGTCGGCGGCGTATTTCCCTACAGCCGCTTCAACGCCTACTGGGGCGAGGGAGAACGGCGCTCGGCATGGTGGGCCAAGGTCGGCGGCGAGATCGCCGGCTTCGCCCTGGTGCGGCTCGACGCAGGCGAGGGCCGCCATGAGATTGCAGAGTTTTTCATCGTCAACCGGTGGCGCCGACGTGGCATCGGCCTCTCCTTCGCACGCCAGCTGCTGACCCGCTTCCCGGGGCCCTGGCGGTTGGAAGAGCTCGCCAACAACCAGGGCGCCATAGCCTTCTGGCGCCGCGTCCTGGGCGGCTTTGCGCCCTATACGGAGGCACCCCGCGGCCATGCGGACGGCATCGAGCGCATCGAACAGCGCTTCGTCGTATCCTAGGCCATTTCGATCGGCTATATCGTCCCGAGCGAACTCAGGGAGGACTGCAATGACTGCTGCAACCAAGCGCCGCGTTTCGCGCCGTGGCGTCATCAAGGGCGGCGCCGCGCTCGCCGCTGCTTCGACGGTTCCGACCGGCTGGGCCATCGCGCAGGCCAAGCCCTTGAAGGTCGGCCTGATGCTCCCCTATTCGGGCACGTTCGCCAAGCTCGGCGAGAACATAACGTTCGCCATCGAGGTGTTGCTCGCGGAGAAGGGCGGCAAGCTCGCCGGCCGCGAGATTCAATTCATCAAGCTCGACGACGAGTCCAAGCCAGAGAACGCGCCGCAGAACGCCGACCGTCTCGTCAAGCGCGACCAGGTCGACGTGCTCATCGGCACGGTGCACTCGGGCGTGCAGATGGGCATCCACAAGGTGGTGTCCGAGAGCGGAACGCTGACGATCGTCCCCAATGCCGGAAACAATGCCGTCACCCGCGACCTATGTGCCAAGAACGTGTTCCGCACGTCCTTCAGCAACTGGCAGCCGGCCTACGGAATGGGCGTGGCCGCGGCGAAGAAGGGCTACAAGAAAAGCGTGTGGGTGACATGGGACTATGCGGCAGGAGCTGAAAGCGGCGCCGGCTTCAAGGAGGCGTTCGAGAAGGGCGGCGGCCAGATGCTGCCCAACCTGACGCTGCCGTTCCCGCAGACCAACTTCCAGCCTCTGCTCGCCCAGATTCCGGGGCTCGATGTCGACGTGGTCGGTGCATTCTTCGCCGGTGGCGGCGCGGTGCAATTCGTCAAGGAATACGCGGCCGCCGGCCTAAAGGCACCGCTGTGCGGCTCGGGGTTCCTCACCGAGGGTACGCTCGAAGCGCAAGGCGCCGCTGCCGAGGGCGTCGAGACTGGGCTGCACTACGGCGACGGGCTCGACAACCCGAAGAACATCGGCTTCCGCCGGGCCTTCAAGGACAAGGCCGGCCGCGATGCCGACGTCTACGCCGTCCAAGGTTACGACGCCGCGCAGCTGCTGGCCTTGGGTCTCGAGGCCGTCAACGGCAAGATCGAGGACGAGGCCAACCTCTACAAGGCGCTGCGGGCAGCCAAGATCGACTCGCCGCGCGGTCCCATCTCCATGTCGCCGGCGCAGAACGTCACGCAGAACATCTATCTGCGCAAAGCCGAAGGCGGTCAGAACAAGGTGGTCGGCATCGCCGCCGAGAACCTGGCTGACCCCGGCACGGGCTGCAAGCTGGTCTAATGTGATGTCTCCCTCTCCCCGTGCTTCACGGGGAGAGGGTCGGGCCCCTCACCCTAACCCTCTCCCGATGCTGGAAGGAGCATGGGGAGAGGGGACTTGGCCCTCCCTCCGACGACGGACCGCATGGATTTCCCGGGCCTGCTCGCACAGCTCCTCAACGGAGTCCAATACGGCCTGCTGCTCTTTCTCATCGCCAGCGGGCTGACGCTGATCTTCGGCGTCATGGGCATCATCAACCTGGCGCACGGCTCGCTGTTCATGATCGGTGCCTACGTGGCGTTCCTGGTCGCCCGGCAATGGGGCTCGGTTTGGCTCGCCCTGCCGGTCGCCGTCGCCGCCGGCATTGCGCTGGGCCTCGTGTTGGAACGTGGGCTCTTCCGCCACTTCTACGCCCGCGAGCACCTCGACCAGGTGCTGCTGACCTTCGCACTCATCTTGCTGTTCGAGGAGGCGCGCTCGCTTCTCGTCGGCAACGATTTCTATTCCGTGCCAGTGCCCTCGTTGCTCGATTTCTCGGTGCCGATCACTGCCGGATTCAGCTATTCCGCCTATCGCTTCGCCGTCATCGGCATCTGCCTCGCCCTTGCGCTCGCGATGTTCTGGTGGATCGAGCGCACCAGGATGGGAGCCGTGATCCGCGCCGCCGCGGAGAAACCCGAGATGGTCGACGTGCTGGGCATCGATGCGCGGCGCGTGCACATGGCCGTATTCGCCATCGGCACGGCGTTGGCGCTGGTCGCGGGCGTGCTGGCTGCCCCGCTCTACTCCGTCTACCCCAACATGGGTGACGGCTTCCTCATCATCTCCTTCGTCGTCGTAGTGATCGGTGGGCTGGGCTCCGTCTCCGGCGCGTTCTGGTCGGCGCTGGTCATCGGCCTCGTCGACACTCTGGGGAAAGGCTACGCGCCAAAGCTGGCGGGGCTCGCCGTTTACGTGCTGATTCGGGCAGCGCACATGATTCCGCGCGGCACGTCGGGATTGATAGGGCTGGGACTGGCGGCGACGCTGCTAGCCGTGCTCCCGCTCCTCGTGTCGCCCTATTACGTGGAGCTCGGCACCTACGCGCTGATCTCCGCCATGCTGGCGCTCAGCCTGCAGCTGCTGGTGGGGTGCACGGGGCTCGTCAGCCTGGGGCACGCGGCCTTCTACGGGCTTGCCGCCTACACCGTCTATCTCGTCACGCCGGCAAGCCGGGGCCTGTCGATCTTGGTAACGCTGCCGCTGGCGGTGGTGGTCGCCGGGCTCGCGGCGCTGGTCGTCGGCGCCCTGTCGCTGCGCACGCGGGGCTTCTTCTTTCTCATGGTGACGCTCGCCTTCGGACAGATGCTGTTCTTCCTGTTCCACGACACCAAGCTCGGCGGCGGCACCGACGGCGCGTTCCTGGCCCGGCCGCTGCTCTCGATCTTCGACTGGCAGCTGCCGCTCAGTAGGCGCCAGCGCCCCTACGCCGTCTATTACGTGTCGCTGGTCCTGCTGGCTGCCATGTATCTGGGCCTGGTGCTCATCCTGCGCTCGCTGTTCGGGCGCGTGCTCGAGGGCATCCGCGTCAACGAGCACCGCATGCAGGCGCTGGGCTTCGACACGTACCGCTACAAGCTCGCCGCCTTCACCATTGCCGGCATGCTGGCGGGCGTGGCGGGCCACATGTGGGCCATGCACAGGGGTTTCGTGAACCCCGAGCTGATCGGCTGGCACCGCTCGGCCGAGGCGCTGCTGATGATCCTGCTGGGCGGTCTCACCACCCTGCACGGCCCCATCCTCGGCGCGCTGGCCTACACGGCGCTGGGCGAGGTTGCGCAACTGATCACCGAGCGCCAGCTGCTGGTGGAAGGGCTGGTCGTGCTGTTCGTGGTGATCGCCCTGCCGAAGGGCCTGAGCGGCATCGCCCTGCCGCGCATTCTCCGCCGGATCGCGCCTGCCGATCCCGCCAAGGCAACCGTTGCCGGGGCCGGCCCCAATGGCTGAGGCACGCCCTTCGACGCCGCCGGTGCTGGCCACGTACGGGCTCACCCGCAATTTCGGCGGGCTGGTGGCCGTCCGCGACGTCTCCATCGTGCTGCGCCAGGGGGAGCTGCACGCCGTGATCGGCCCCAATGGCGCCGGCAAGACCACGCTGGTCAACATGCTGTCCGGCGAGATCAGACCGACCGCTGGCCGCATCGAGCTGATGGGGCGGGACGTGGCCGGCGCGCCGTCCTGGCGCATGACCGGTCTCGGGGTGGGGCGCTCGTTCCAGCGCACCAACATCTTCGCCTCGCTGACCGTGCTGGAGAACGTTCGGCTCGCCGTGCAGGCGGTCAGTGCGTCCGCGCGCCACCTGCTGCGGGAGGTTTCACGTGAAACAGTGCTGATCGAGCGGGCCGAGCGGGCCTTGCAACATGTCGGCTTGGCCGACGCGGCCCCGCGCGTTGCCGGCGTCCTGTCGCACGGCGAGCAGCGCCAGCTCGAGATCGCCATGGCGCTGGCGAGCGGGCCCAAGGTGCTGTTGCTCGACGAGCCGCTGGCCGGCATGGGACCGGAGGAGTCCCAGCGCATGACGGCGCTGCTGAAGGGCCTGGCGCGCGAGCATGCCCTGCTGCTGATCGAGCACGACATGGACTTCGTGTTCGCCGTCGCCGACTGGATGACGGTGATGGCCGAGGGCACCGTGCTGGCGGAGGGCAGGCCCGAGGCGATCCGCGCCAACACGGCTGTGCAGGACGCCTATCTCGGGGGCCACGTGTGATGCCTCCGCCCGCGCCAGCTCCGCTGCTCGAGGGCCGCGAGCTCGACACCTACTACGGCCAGAGCCACGTGCTGCGTGGCGTGTCGGTCCGCATCGGCGCGGGCGAGACCATCGGCCTGATGGGCCGCAACGGCATGGGCAAGACCACGCTGATCCGCACGCTCGTCGGCCTGGTTCGGGCTCGGCGCGGCTCGGTGCTGGTCGACGGCGAGGACGTGACGCGGCTCCCCACCTTCGCCATCGCCCGACGCGGCATCGCCTACGTGCCCGAGGGCCGCGGCATCTTCGCGAGCTTGAGCGTGGCGGAGAACCTGGCAATCGCCGGGCGGGGCGGGCCGGCGAGTGGCGCCAGCTGGACGGCCGCGCGCGTGCTGGAGCTGTTCCCCCGCCTCGCCGAGCGGCTGACCAATCGCGGCGACCAGCTCTCCGGCGGCGAGCAGCAGATGCTCGCCATCGGCCGTGCGCTGCTGACCAACCCGCGCCTGCTCATCCTGGACGAGGCCACGGAAGGCCTGGCGCCCATCATCCGCGACGAGATCTGGAAGACCGTCGCCCTCATCCGCTCCACCGGCATGGCGACCCTCGTCGTCGACAAGACGGTGGCCGCCGTCACGGCAATCGCCGACCGCATCGTCATTCTGGTCAAGGGCGAAGTCGTCTTCGAGGGCACCCCGGCTGCCCTCAAGGCCAACCCCGAGCTGATGCACCGGCATTTGGGAGTGTGACGCCATCGAGCGTTGGGTCAAGCGTAGCGACGACCCAACGCGTCTTGCTCGCGTCTTGTGTTCGGCCGGCGCTCACGCTCGACCCAAACCTACATCCTAGATCCGTTGCCCTTGCGTCCCCATTGCCACCAGCTAGACTGGACCGGCAAAAAAATCAGAGCCATCTGCCCTCCTGGGAGACGCTGCATGCTGCTGGTGTCGTCAGCTGCCGCCGCGATGCGGCGGTCGCGCCAAGTGCACGTCAACGGGCGTGACTACACGCTCGCCGAATACGTCGGCGCGGCTCCCAAGCATGGTGTCTACCTGCACGGCAACGAGGTCAACGACAACGGTCTGCCGCAAGGCTTCCTCGTCATCCAGCCGCCTGGCGCGGTGACGCCGGCGCATTTCCACGACCACAATCAGTTTCAAGTGTTTGTCGAGGGTGAAGGCCGTATTGGCGCGCATCCGCTCAGTCCATTGACGGTCCAGTACGCCAACGGCCACACACCCTACGGCCCGATCGTGGCGTCCGATTCCGGCGTCAAGTATTTCACGCTGCGCCAGCGCTGGGACGCCGGTGCCAAGTACCTGCCGGCCTCTCGCGACAAGCTCGTCAAGGGCAACCAGCGGGCGCGGGTCAAGGGTGACCTCGGCGTCGCCAGCGACGCAGAGCGTGCGGGTCGCCGCGAGCCCCTGATCGAAACCGTGTTCGCCAAGGAAGCCGACGGACTGGCGGCCTGGCACTATCGTTTGGGCCCGGGCCACACGCGCACCCTGCCGGAGCCGGCCGATGGCGGTGGGCAATACTTGGTGGTCACCGGCGGTGCGATGGTCGCCGACGGCGCGGAGCTGCCGCAGCACTCGGTCGCGTTCGTCTCGCCCGATGAGGGTGCCTACCGGGTCGTCGCGGGCCAAGCCGGACTCGATCTGCTCGTCCTGCAATTCCCGGCCCTTGCAGCGAAACGAGCGAACGCAACCGCGTAGACAGATTTTCGTCGGTACGAATGCGCTAGCACGCGCGCCGGCCGCATCGATCAGATGAAAGGTTGAGAGTCATGGTCACGATAGACTCCCAGGTGCACGCCTACGAGCGCAACCACCCCGGCCGCCCCTGGGCGGGCTTTCTGCACGGACCGTCGCAGGTCACGGGCGACG
>VBAB01000355.1 GCA_005888525.1 Alphaproteobacteria bacterium | reverse complement strand
GTCCGGCCGCCTTTCCACCAAACCGATCTTGCGCCGGAGGCCCGCGGTGTAAGCGGACTCGAAGAGGGTAGCGAACGCGCCGATAGCCTCTTGCGCCGCCGCGACGGCGGCGTCCTTGTCCTCGGCAAGGAGAGGCAAGAGCGTTTCCGCCAGGCGGGCAAGGTTCCACTTGGCGATGCGCGGCTGGTTGCCGTAGGCGTAGCGACCCACGGTATCGATCGAGCTGTAGACCGTCCCTGGGTCATAGGTGTCCATGAAGGCGCAGGGGCCGTAGTCGATGGTCTCGCCGGCGACCGACATGTTGTCGGTATTCATGACGCCGTGAATGAAGCCGACAAGCAACCACTTCGCGACGAGCTCGGACTGACGCGCAATCACCGAGTCGAGGAGGGCGCGGTAGCGGTTCGGGGCCGCGGCTGCTTCCGGGTAATGGCGCGCTATGACGTAATCGGCGAGGTCGCGAATGCCATCAACATCTCCGCGCGCAGCGAAGAACTGAAAGGTGCCGACGCGGATGTGGCTCGACGCGATGCGGGTTAGGACCGCACCGGGCAAAGGCGTCTCGCGCAAGACGGTCTCGCCGGTCGCCACGGCTGCGAGCGTTCTGGTGGTCGGGATGCCGAGAGCCGCCATCGCCTCGCTGACGATGTATTCGCGCAGGACAGGTCCGAGAGCGGCGCGTCCGTCCCCCTGCCGCGAGAAAGGCGTCGGGCCCGAGCCCTTGAGCTGGATGTCACGGCGCACGCCGTCGCGATCGACGACCTCGCCCAGCAGAATGGCACGCCCGTCGCCGAGCTGAGGCACGAAGTGGCCGAACTGGTGGCCGGCATAGGCCATGGCGAGGGGCTCGCCGAGGTCGGGCACCGTGTTGCCTGCAAGCATCGCGACGCCCGCGGACGAGGAAAGCTCGAGGGGGTCGAGCCCGAGCTGTCGGGCGAGCTTCTCATTCAGTCGGATCAGCCGGGGCGCGGTAACGGGGGTGGGCGGCAAACGCGCAAAGAACCGCTCCGGCAACCGCGCGTAGCTGTTATCGAAGGGAAAAACGTGAGTTGCTTCGGCTGGTGCGAGCATTTCATCCCCGGCGCGTGACGTTCGGTACAGACGGGATCGCCAAGATCGACACTAGCAGAGGGGACCCAGGTGTTGAAATGAGGTTAGGGGCAATGCCGCAGCGCCCGTAGGGAACGGTCGTAGCCTCGAGCGGGTGCAGGTGTTGAAAACAGGCGGGAGGCGGGTCAAAGTCGGCTCCCAAATCTCGGCGCCCTGGCAAAGACCGCGCCTTAAGCAAAGGATGATTGCCGTGGCCGACCATGAGGCCTTCGATCTCGGTCCGCTGACACTGCAGCGTGGATTGACGCTGCCCAAGGCGCATATTGTCTACAAGACCTACGGCACACTGGCTCCCGACAAGTCGAACGTCATTCTCTATCCCACTTCCTATGGCGCCCATCACACCGACATCGACTGGCTCATCGGGCGGGAACGCGTGCTCGATTCCGAGCGCTACTTCATCGTCATTGCGAACCAGTTCGGCAACGGGCTGTCGACATCGCCGAGCAATCTTGCCGAGCCGTTTGGTCTCGGGCGCAATCCTTTGTTCACGCACTGGGACAATGTGCATGCCCAGGAGCGTCTGCTACGCGAGAAATTCGGCGTCACACGCCTGGCCCTGGTGTATGGGTGGTCCATGGGCGGCCAGCAGGCGCTGCACTGGGGGGCTTTGTTCCCCGACCGCGTAGCCCGCATCTGCGCGGTGTGCACGTCGGCGCGCACCAGCCCGCACAATAAGGTGTTCCTCGAAGGCATCCGCGCGACGCTGACGGCCGATGCCGCTTGGCGCGACGGATGCTTCGTCGAGCGGCCGGTTCGGGCCCTGCGCGCCTTCGCACGTGTCTATGCCGGCTGGGCGATGAGCCAGGCGTTCTATCGTGAAAGGCTCTGGGAGCGCGTCGGGTTTGCCTCGCTCGAGGACTATCTGGTGCGCGCCTGGGAAGGCAATTTCCTGCGCCGCAATGGAGAAGACCTCTTGTCGATGATCGATACCTGGTATCAATCCGATATCTCCGACAACACGGTCTACAACGGGGACCTCGCAAGAGCGCTCGGCGCGATCACGGCGCGAGCGATCATCATGCCGTCGACGACGGATCTGTACTTCACGCTCGCTGACAGTGAGGCCGAGACGCGGCTCATGCCCAATGCTGAGCTACGCCCGATTTCCTCGATCTGGGGCCATCGTGCCGGCAACCCACTGCAATGCCCCGAGGACGAGGCCACTATACGCGCGGCGGTGCAAACGCTTCTGGCGAGCTAGTGGCTTGGGCGCGCATGGTGTGCGTTCCACTACCCGTGGAAGGGCCGTGATAGAGATTATTTCTTGTGGTGCTCGAGCACATCCTTGGCGACCAGCGCGCTGGACATCGCCACCGGCCAGCCGCCGTAGAACGCCAGATGCGTGATCAGCTCGCCGATCTCGTCCGGCGTAACGCCGTTGTTGAGCGCGCGTTCGAGATGACCCTTGAGCTGCTCGGTGCGATTGAGCGCAACCAGCGCCGCGCAGGTGATAAGGCTGCGGTCGCGCTTGGACAGACCAGGTCGCTCCCATACGTCGCCGAACAGCACCTTTTCGGTCAGGTCGATGAGCTTGGGGACAGTGGCGCGCACTTTGTCACGTGCGGGAGACGGCGGGGTCGGTTTGATGGCCATGGACACACCTTTTCGAAGCGCTGGAGAAATGACGTTATGCGAGGACCGCGCGGGCGCAGCACGCGGCACCGCGTCGGCCGGAAGAGGAAAGCTTAGTCGATGCGATTGGCGATGGCCATTGGCCGGCCACCCGCCACGATACGTGAGCTGCCCCGCCGCCCCGGCACCTCTTGAAAACTGATATCCTGCGCCGGACGTCGACATAGTTTGTGGCCGTCTCGTGCAAGGAGCAGGTCAATGAGACTGAAAGGGAAGGTTGCGCTGGTTACGGGAGCCGGCGGAGGCCTGGGCACGGCCATCGCCAAGCGGTTTGCCAGCGAAGGCGCTGCACTGATGTGCGCAGATCGGGATGGCGCTCGCGCGCAAGCTACGGCGTAAGCTATCACAAAGTCCGGCGGTTCGGCTCAGGCCTTTCAGGCCGTCGTCGCTGATCCTGTTCAATGCGATGGGCAGGTTGCGGAAACGGTGAGGCGCTTCGGCCGCATCGATATCGCCGTCAATAATGCCGGCATCGCATTGCACAAGCTGGCACTCGATACGAGCCTCGAGGATTGGGAACGCGTCCTGCGTATCAATCTCACAGGCTCCTTCCTCACGGCACAAGCCGCTGCCCGTCACATGGTCAAGCAGGGGGGCGGTCGCATCATTCAGATGGGGTCGATTTCGGGACAGCGAGGAAATATGGGCGGGATCGCCTATGGCGCTTCGAAGGCGGCGGTCATGCACATCTGCAAGGTTCTGGCAGTCGAGCTGTCAGGGCAGGGCGTGATGGTGAACGCAATTGCGCCCGGTCCAATCGAGACCGGCATAAGCAAACACGGACCGTCGCGAAAGCAGGGCTATCTCGATCGCATTCCAACGCATACCTATGGCAACGTCGATGCCGTGGCGAACGCCGCTGTCTACCTTGCCTCGGATGAGTGCGATTGGGTGACGGGGCACGTCTTGAATGTGGACGGCGGTTACGGTGCTGCCGGACTTTCGTATGATCCCGCCGAGATTCGTTGATGATCCGCCTCGAGGTCGACGTTGTCGGGTGTCGCTTTGCTCAAATCGGCCAATGCAGCAGACGCGCGAGCGCTTCAGGTACAGCCAAGGCATTGAGTATGGTGTTGGTGTCGATGGACACCAAGCATGCCCCGAGGATTGAGACCAGGGTGCCGATGACGACGCCAGCGTTGAACACCTCCTGATCGGGGTTGAGCCACATGGCGAAGAGGAAGCGAAACACCAGAGCCGACTGCATCAGGGGCACGACCAACATGATCGGCGCAACGGCGACTGCGGAGTAGAACAGTCCTTGAGCAGCAGCAACGAACACGCCCGAGTAGACGAACCAGGGTAGGTTCTCGCGCTTGAGGGCTATGACGTTGCGTCGCAACGGAGGTGAGAACAGCGCGAGGCAGATAGCCACTGTCGCCGCGGTGTAGGCAATCAACGCTCCCACTATCCCGCTGAGCGGGCCAAGGCCCTCCAGAGCCGTGCGCACCATGATCGGCGTGGTGCCGTAAGCGAGGGCCGCTATAGAGGCAAACAGATAGCCTGCGGCATGGCGTGGCGCGAAAGTCGGAAGGCTAGACGCCGCCACGCTGATCGAGGCTTCGCCATTGGAGGATGAGCGTGCAGGGCGTGGAGGCCTTTGCGTGATGAACGAGCCCACCAGCATGAGCGCGCCCCCGATCATCTGCAGGGCCGTGCAAGGTTCATGGAGGACGACGACGGCAAGTACGAGGGTGACGACGACTTGCAGCTGGATCACCGGCGCTGTCAGGTTCACCCCGGCGAGTTGACTGGCGCGGTAGTTGCTATACCGCCCGAGCAGAAAGTGGAGCAGGCCAACACCTACCAACCAAGCGATGGCTTCTGGCCGAAACTGCGCAAGCCGAGCGACACCGCCGGTGAGGATCGCGATCGGAAGGAAACAGATGACGCCGATGGGGATGGTGACAACCATGCCCTGAGCTGGAGTGCCGGTCACTACTCCGCGTCGAGCGGCCGCATTGTTGAGGGCAAAAGCTGCGGCCGAGAGAACTGCCAGGACGGCACCCAACACCTGTGACCTCTTGGCTGCTCATCGCGTCCTTGCTTCATCGTATGCGATAACCATGGCATTGGCACGAGCCGTGGCTATTTGAACCGCTGCTCCCTCCAGCGGATCGCCGCTTTGAGGCCCTGCTCGCGCGCGATCTTGCGGAACTCCTGTCCCTCCGGCGAATGCGCCATCGCGGTCATGCAGAACATCTCTTGATTGATCGCCTCCTTGTTCTGCTTCATGGCGATAGCGGGCATCCTGGCCATGCGCACGGCCACTTTCTTTGCTTCCTGCATGAGCTTGTCGGCCGGCACCACCCGGTTGACGAGGCCTATGCGCAAGGCCTCCGTCGCGTCGACGCGCTCGCCGAGGAGAAGCAGCTCCTTGGTATGCTTCATGCCGAGCACCCACGGCATGATCAGAAAGGGAGGGGCCGAGCAGAACTCGATCTCCGGCTCGCCGAATTGGGCCGTGTCCGCGGCCACCGTGTAGTCGCAGCTCATGGAGAGGTCGCAGCCGCCGCCAAGGCAATAGCCGTTCACCGCCGCAACAACCGGCAAGCGCGAGCGCCAGACGCGCAGCCACGTCTCGTTGCCGTCCTTGGCGTGGTCGCGCCAGTCCTGCACGGTCGTGCGCGGTTTTTCGCGGGGTGAAATATCGAAGGGTGATGATCAGTGCCCGCACGCTGTCGTCGCGCTCGCACGTGTCGATGGCGGCGCGGAAGTCTGCGAGCAGCTGATCGGAGAGGGAGTTCATCTTCTCCGGCCGGTTCAAAGTGAGAATCGCGAGCGCGCCGTCGTGCTCGAGCTTTACCGTTTCGTAGGTCATGGCGGTCCCTGGCTGGTTGGTTTGCGCGGAATGAAGAGGGCGTCGAGTACGAGCGCACCGCGGCCTGGCGGCAGCACGGCGACAGGGTTCAGGTCCACAGCTTCGAGCA
>VBAB01000987.1 GCA_005888525.1 Alphaproteobacteria bacterium | reverse complement strand
TGAACTCATTCTGAACGCTGTTTTTAACTAACGTTCATTTTCTCGACGCTCTGCTTGGCGCGAGTTTGACGACGGTGCGCTCTGGGTGTCCGACCTCGGATGGTCAGACACCTACGCACACCTGCCGAACTCTCATCGTCGAATTAGAATAATTCCATCCACCAGTTGACGCTGCCCGGCCGGACCGGACTTTCTTGACATCTGTATTCAACATTACCAGTAATGCCCCACGCCGTTCTCGGACGCCGGGGCCGTCTAGCCCCGATGCTTGGAGGTCGATCATGAACGTCATGCCGTTGGCGCGCCGCTGCACACGCAAGCTCGCAGCACTCGCCGTCTCTCTCCCCGTCCTGGCGGCGGGCGCGAGCGGAGCGCTGGCGCAGGGCGAGGTCAACATCTACTCCTATCGCGAGCCGCAACTCATCGACCCGCTGCTCAAGGCCTTCACGGACAAGACCGGCATCAAGGCCAACGTCGTCTATGCCGCGGCAGGGCTCAACGAGCGCCTCGCCGCCGAGGGCCAGAACAGCCCGGCCGATCTGCTGTTCACGGTCGATGCCGGCCGCCTGTCCGAGGCCAAGGACGCAGGCCTCACGCAAGCCGTGGACTCCAGCGCGCTCAGGAGCGCGATTCCCGCCCAGTTCCGCGATCCCGCCGACAACTGGTTCGGCCTCACCATGCGCTCGCGCGTGGTCTACGCCTCCA
>VBAB01000354.1 GCA_005888525.1 Alphaproteobacteria bacterium | reverse complement strand
GATGCACGAACAGCGTCGCATCGCCGCCGTCGTCGAGGATCATGTTCGGCATGCCGCCGTCGCCCCACTCGAACAGGCGCAGCGTGTAGTTCCAATAGTCTTCCAGGCTCTCGCGCTTGATGGCGAATACGGGGGTCCCGCCGGCGGCAATGGCCGCGGCAGCGTGGTCCTGCGTGGAGTAGATGTTGCAGGAGACCCAGCGCACGTCGGCGCCCAGCGCCTTCAAGGTCTCGATCAGCACGGCCGTCTGGATGGTCATGTGCAGGGAGCCGGCGATGCGCGCGCCCTTCAGCGGCTGCTTCTTGCCGAACTCCTCTCGCGTCGCCATCAGTCCCGGCATCTCGGTCTCGGCGATGGAGATTTCCTTGCGGCCGAAGTCGGCCAGGCCGATGTCCTTCACCACGTAGTCGGTACGACGCGTCATGGGCACAAATCTCCGGCGAGTTGCTGTCAGGAGCTTCCTGTTGCGCTGCAGCGCGAGGAAGCGGCAATGCGGCGGCCCCCTTCAATGCCGAGCGGCGGAGGCGGTGAAGGTCTCTATAGCCGCTCACTAGATCAGGCGCAATAAAGATATAAAGAAGTCCTTATGTCTTTTCTCTACAACCAAAGATTGCATAAATCGAGAATACGTGCACCGTCGCCCAGTTTCTAGCTCAGTTCTCCTCGCCAAACCCGGACTCGACGAGCGCGACCAGGGCGTCGATCGCTTCCGGCCCCTCCGGCCCTTCCGCCTCCAGCTTGATCACCGCGCCCTGGCCCGCCGCCAGCATCATCAGCCCCATGATCGAGGTGCCACCCACGGTCTGGCCGTCGCGTATCACGCGTACGGTGGCGTCGAACGTCTCGGCGCACTTCACGAACTTGGCCGAGGCGCGCGCGTGCAGCCCCTTGCGGTTGCAGATCGTGACCTCGGCGCTCGGCTTGTTGTCCTTCAGCACGACTGCGGCCTTCGATACGACGCCAAGCCCTTGCCTGCTCAGGGTTCCCCAGAAAGGACCTGGCTGGCAACACTGATGTACTTGCGGCCGGCCTCCTTGGCGGCATTGACCGCCGCCGCCAGCGTGGCCTCGCCGCGCACGCTCGCCAGCTTGATCAGCATGGGTAAATTGATTCCGGCCAACACCTCCGCGCCGGTCTCCGCCATCACCGATATCGCCAGATTGGACGGCGTGCCGCCGAACATGTCCGTGAGCACGATAACGCCGCCGCCCGCGTCGACCCGGCGCACGGTCTCGATCAGCTCCATACGCCGCGCCTCGACGTCGTCCTCCGGTCCGATGGACAGCGCTTCGAGCTGCTCCTGCGGGCCGACCACGTGCTCGAGGGCGGCCCGGAATTCTGCGGCCAAGCCTCCATGGGCGACAATGACGACGCCAATCATCGTGTGATGCACATCCCTTGTTCGGGCGAGGGCCCGCAGTCGCGGCATCGCCTCTTGCAGCGGACCCTGCCCGAGGCGGCGCATGATGATTGAGCCGGCCCTTGCGAGGCAAGCGGAAAGAGGCGGTTATCCGTAAAGGATCAGCTGTGTTTCGCGCGCGCCAGTGCAATTGCCAACTTGATGGGAGCCGAAGCTTCCCACGGGAACAACCCAACCAGGGGCAGCTCGATGCCCAGCAGTCGCGCCTTGGCGTTGCCCTCGGGCAATCGCTCGATTTTTTCGGTGCCTGGCATCAGGTCCACAACCAGCGCCAGCTCGGCCTCCATCAAGGACTTGACCTCGACGATGCCGACGCCGCGCACCTCCATCTTGCCGCGGATCGTGTCGGGCGACTTGGCCAGGATGCGCCCATCGTTGCGAACGAGACACACCTGATCGTCGGCGACCAGGATCGGCGCCTCCAGGGCGGCCGGTCCGCGTCGTGCCAGGAACAGAAAGCGCAACGCGAGGTCGGACTTGCCGGACCCCGAGGGCCCGCGTAGCAGGGCCGCCGTGCGTCCGAGCGCCACGCAAGTGCCGTGAACCAGCTCAGTGGCGTCGGGCAAGCAGAGGGGCTCCCTTAGATGGTGCGGCATCGGCCGCCGGCAGCCGTACGGTGAAGCAGGCGCCGGCGACACCCGGCATTCGCCGGTTCCTCAGCTCAGCCTGATCGTCCTGCCAGGCTGCCGCGCCGTTGGGCCGGTACATGCGGTTGCTCGCCCAGATGCGACCGCCGTACGCGTTCACGATCTCGCGCGAGATGCTCAAGCCCAGCCCGGAATTCTTGCCGACCGTGCTGTCGGTCTGCGGCCGATCGGAATAGAAGCGCTTGAAGATGTCCTCGAGCTTGTCGGCCGGAATGCCCGGCCCATCGTCCTCGACGACGATCTCGATCTCCGGCCCAACGCGCCGTGCACGCACCATGACGACGCCGTTCTCGGGCGAGAAGGAGATGGCGTTGTCGAGAAGATTGGTGACGACGCGTCCAAGACGCGCTTCGTGACCTCGCACGACGTAGGCCGCGGGATACTGCGACTGCTCCGCGATCTCGAGCACGATACGACGCGTGCCGCCGCCCAGGTTGTCGCGGAACACGTCCGAGACGCCGTGCAGGATCTCGCGCATATCGACCGGCTCGGTCTCCTGCAACGCCAGTTCCGCGTCGAGGCGGGAAGCATTGGAGACATCGGTGATGAGCTTGTTCAGCCGCTTCAATTCTCCCTGGATCTGCCGCACCAGCTCTTGCTGCTGCTCGGTGCTCTTGGCATAGGCCAGTGCCTCGGCGGTCGAGCGGGCAGCGGTGAGCGGGTTCTTCAGCTCGTGGGCGACATCCTGGGCAAAATGCTCGCTCGCCTCGATGCGCCGATAGAGCGACGCCGTCATCTCACGGAATGCCGCGGCCATCTGGCCCACTTCGTCGGCGCGATGGGCGAGCTCGGGCAGCTCGTCGCGGGCTTTGATGTTGCGGCTGACGTTCTCGGCCACCTCCGAAAGCCGGCGCATGGGACCGGCAATGGTGCGGGCAAGCAGAAACGACGCGAGCAGCGTCGCCGCGAAGGCCGTGAGCGCCAGCGCGATGATGACGTTGCGCTCCTCCGACAGCACCTCGTCGATCTCGCCGGGCCGCGTCGACAGCAGCAGCACGCCCTGCACCGCCTTGCGGTATTGGATCGGCACCGCCAGGGACACGATCTGCTCGCCCTTCTCGTTGACGAGCAGCATGGGCGTGGTAGAGCCGCTCAAGGCCATCCGCACCTCGGGGTAGACGGTGCCGTTGGCCGCGCCGATCTCGCGATAGACCGGCAAATCGCCCCGCATCAGCCACGCCAGGAACTTGGTCCAGTTGCTTTTGACCTTGACGCGATCGCCGGCTGCGGGCTCGGAACGCGCCACCTGTCCGCGCGAGAGGAGCTGAGCCGTGTCGGCGATCAGAGTGCCGTCGTGGGCATAGACACGCGCCCGCGTATCCGTGGCCGGCACCAGCTTGCGCAATATCGGCGTTACGCGCTCGGGCGCGATCGACAGCTGGAGCGCCGCGAACCCGTCGTCGCGGAAGGGGCTCTTGGCGCCGTCGATGTCCGGCAACCGATCGGGATCGAGCACGATGCGACCGGTTTCCACGGATGCGTTGGCGGCTATGGCGGCGGCGATGATCTCGCCCTGAGCGCGCAGGCTGTCGCGTTTCGCATCGATCAGCCAGGCATGGTACTGGCTCAGATAGAAGATGCCGCCGAGCAGGATGGCGAGGCCGATCGTGTTGGCGAGAATGATGCGGCGCTGCAGGGTGCGCGTAAGAAAACGAAGCAGCGGCCCGAAGGTGAGCAGGTCGTAAAGGCGCAGCCGGCGCGATAGGGCGCGCAGACCGGCAAACGAGCCGTTGACGGGGACGGCAAGATCGTGAGCCGAATCGCGCACGGCGCGACCAAAGGCGCCGAGCGACGACACGCCGCGTTTCAGTGTCTCCCTCGCGCTGGCGCCAAAGCGCGAGCCATCCGTCTGGACCGCCATTCCTTCTCCCGAGGCTTACGCCTCCTTGAAGCGATAGCCGACACCGTACAGCGTCTCGATCACGTCGAAGTTGTCGTCGGCCTGCTTGAACTTCTTGCGCAAGCGCTTGATGTGGCTGTCGATGGTGCGGTCGTCGACGTAGACCTGGTCGTCATAGGCGGCGTCCATCAGCGCGTCGCGCGTCTTGACCACGCCCGGGCGAGTCGCCAGCGCCTGCAGGATCAGGAACTCGGTCACCGTCAGCATGACAGGATGGTTGTCCCAGTGGCAGGTGTGACGCTCCGGATCGAGCCGCAGCTTGCCTCGCTCCAGGACGCGCGCCGCCTCGGCGGCAGCGTTGGTGGGATCCTTCGGCGAGAAGCGCCGCAGCACCGCCTTGACGCGCTCCACCACGAGGCGCTGCGAGAACGGCTTGGCGATGTAGTCGTCGGCGCCCATCTTGAGGCCGAACAGCTCGTCGATCTCCTCGTCCTTGGAGGTGAGGAAGATCACCGGCATGTCGGTCTGCTGCCGCAAGCGGCGCAGCAGCTCCATGCCGTCCATGCGCGGCATCTTGATGTCGAGGATCGCCAGGTCGACGGGCTCCTCGCTCAGCGCCTCCAGTGCGGCGGCCCCGTCGCTATAGGTGCGCACCTTGTAGCCTTCCGCCTCCAGAGCCATGCCCAGGGAGGTGAGGATATTTCGCTCGTCGTCGACGAGAGCGATCGTACTTTTCTCTTTCATGATCTTGGCACCCTGGACCCTACCCGTGTAGCAGTCGCTTTATGGCTCCGCCGTGCGCAAATTGTGGCAATTACGCCGGCTTCGGGCGTATTGTCGATCCGAACGCCCCAACTCTACAATAGAACCATGATAGCGGGGGATTTCCTATGCCAGCCGACCAATCCCCTGCCGCACGAGCGGCCCAGTCTGGCGAACCTGCATCCGGCGATCCTGCCGCCGCTTCGCGCCGCCTCATGCGCACTGCGCTCAAGGGCGCGCTGGCCACGCTCGACCCCGCGACTGGGCATCCATACGCCTCTCTCATCCTTCTCGCAACCGAGCCCGGCGGTGCGCCCACATTCCTGATTTCGCGCCTGGCGCTGCACACCCGCAATCTCGAGAAGGATTCGCGTGCCAGCGTGTTGATCGACGACACGGGGGGACTAGGCGACCCGCTCACGGGGGGCAGATTGACCCTGACCGGGGTGGCGCGGCCCAGCAGCAGCCCAACCGCGCTGCGCCGCTTCCTGGCGCGCCATCCGGGCGCCGAGGGTTATGCCCAATTCAGCGATTTCTCCATGTACGAGCTGGAGATCGCCCGCGGTCACTACATCGGCGGCTTCGGCCGGATCGTCGACCTGCAGCCTGCCCGGCTCTTGACCGGCATCGCCGATGCGCAAGCTCTGGTCGACGCGGAGCCCGACATCGTTGCCCACATGAACAGCGACCACGCCCATGCGCTCGCTCTTTATGCAACGAAGCTCGCCGGCCAGCCCGCGGGAGAATGGCGAATGTGCGGGCTGGATCCCGAAGGCGCTGATTTGCTGCATTGCACAAGCGCCGCACGCATCGATTTTCCACAGCGCGTG
>VBAB01000255.1 GCA_005888525.1 Alphaproteobacteria bacterium | reverse complement strand
CGGCAATGGTCATGGAGCACCAGAAGCTGGTCGAAAAGCATCTCGCCGCCGCCGGCATGAACGATGTCAAGGTCGGCTGGGTCAAGCTCGGCGGGCCCGCCGCCGTCAACGATGCGATGCTTTCAGGCAACGTGCACTTCGCTTGTCAGGGCGTACCCTCGCTGGCGGTCGTCTGGGATCGGACGCGGAGCGGCATCGCCGTCAAGGCGCTGGGTGCGCTCGCCAACAACAACCTCTGGCTCAATACGCGCAACCCCAACATCCACTCGCTGAAGGATTTCACCGAGAAGGATCGCATCGCGGTGCCTTCGCTGAAGGTCTCCACCCAGGCCATCATGATGCATATCGCGGCAGAGCAGCTCTGGGGACAAGGCAATCACACCAAGCTCGATCATATCATCGTGGGGTTGCCGCATCCCGAGGCCGTGGCGGCCGTGCTCAATCCGGGACATGAGATCAACACGCACTTCGCCACCTCGCCGTTTCACGAGGCGGAAATGAAGGCGGGCTTGCGGACGGTGACCTCCGGCTTCGACATCATGGGCGGGCCGACGACCGGGGTGACCTTCACCTCGAACGAGAAATTCCGCACGGAGAACCCAAAGGTGTTTGCGGCGGTCAACAAGGCGTTCGACGAGTCGCACGCGTGGATCAACTCCGACAAGCGACGCGCGGCCAGGCTCTATATCGAGATGACGAAAGAGAAGAAGCTGACCGAGGACGACCTGACGGCGAGCTTCTCGGGGCAGGACATGGAATACACCAAGGTGCCAACCCGGGTCGGCAAGCTGATCGATTTTCTGTATCGCATCGGATCGGTGAAGAACAAGGCCGACTCGTGGAAGGACCTGTTTTTCCCGGAAGCGCATGGGCTTGCCGGAAGCTGAATAACACACGAGCCGACCACACGCAGCCAGCGCAAGAAGTGCCATGCCGGAAGAAGCCGCCTTAGCGCCAGTCACCAACCGCTTCGACCGCATGGAGGTGGCCGGTGCCTTCGGCGATCTCGGCACGCTCGTTCCCTTCGTCGTCGCCTACATCAGCGTGCTCAAGATGGACCCGTTCGGAGTCCTGCTGGCCTTTGGTCTGGCCATGATCGTGTGCGGCTTCGTCTATCGCACGCCGATGCCGGTACAGCCCATGAAGGCTGCGGGCGCGATTGCCACCACGCAGGCGGCACAGACTCTGATCATCACGCCTGCAATGGTGTGGGGTGCGAGTCTGGCTACCGGCATCGTCTGGCTCGTCCTCGGTTTGACCGGCACCGCTCACCATGTCGCCAAGCTCATTACCCGGCCGGTGGTATTGGGCATCATTCTCGGGCTCGGCTTCGGCTTCATGATCGAAGGCGCGAAAATGATGTCGCAGAACTGGTGGGTCGGTGGCGCCGCCTTGCTCGGCACATCCCTTCTGCTCAGCAATCGCATCATTCCGGCCATGTTCCTGCTGCTGCTGTTCGGCGCCGGTTACGGCATCCTCAGCGACCCGACTTTGTTGAGTGCGCTGCGCGAAGTGCACATCGAGCTGCGCTTGCCGACATTCGCTTTGGGCAGTCTGACCTTGAACGACTTCGTAGTCGGCACGGTATTCCTGGCTCTGCCTCAGGTCCCGCTGACACTCGGCAACGCCGTCCTCGCCATCACCGAAGAGAACAACCGGCTGTTTCCAAACCGTCCGGTCAACGAGAGCAAGATCTCGACCTCGACCGGGCTCATGAACCTCCTCAGTGCCAGCGTCGGCGGCGTGCCCATGTGCCACGGGGCCGGCGGGATGGCGGGACACGTCCAGTTCGGCGCGCGCACGGGCGGTGCGCTCGTCATTCTGGGGATCGTGCTGCTGGTGACGGCAACCCTCTTCAGCGGCTCCGTCGGCACGCTTCTGCGCTTGTTCCCGCCGAGCATTCTCGGCGTCATTCTGTTCTTGACGGGAGCCCAGCTTGCACTCGGTGCCTGCGACATCAGCAAGGACAAGGGCGAGCGCTTCGTGATGATGGTCACCGGCGCCCTCGCTGTTTGGAACGTCGGCATTGCCTTCCTCGTCGGCGTGACGGCGTATTGGCTCAACAAGAAGGGCCTGCTTCGCGTTTAATCGGCTCCGATGGCGTCATCCCCACGTCGGACGACTTCCTGTTGCGGCAGTTCCCAGCTAGATAGGGGCGGTCGAGAAGTCGGAACCCCAATGCACGCTATTCTCCAGGCCGGTGCGCCTCAGCCACTTGTTTCTGCCAAAGCCTCGCTTGCCGGGCTCGGCCGCGAGGGCTTGCGCGCGGCGTTGGCCGGCGTTGGCGTACCTGACAAGCAGCTCAATATGCGCCTCGGCCAGCTGTGGAGCTGGATCTACGTGCGCGGGGCCACCGACTTCAATGACATGTCGGACGTCTCCAAGGAGCTGCGTGCCACGCTGGCCAGCGCCTATTGCCTGGATCGGCCCGAGATCGTGACCGAGCAGGCGTCGGTGGACGGCACCCGGAAATGGCTGCTGCGGCTCCCCATCCGCGGCCACGAGGCGCGCGCCCCCGAGATCGAGACGGTCTACATCCCCGAGGCAGATCGTGGCACGCTGTGCATCTCGAGCCAGGTCGGCTGCACGCTCACCTGCTCGTTCTGTCACACCGGCACGCAGCGGCTGGTGCGCAACCTGGAGGCCTCCGAGGTCGTCGGCCAAGTGCTGCTGGCGCGCGACCGCATCGGCGACTGGCCGGCCGCCGCGCCGCCACGAGACGGCGCTCCGCTGCCCGCCATAGAGCGCAAGATCACCAATGTCGTGCTGATGGGCATGGGCGAGCCACTCTACAATTTCGCCAGCGTGCGCGATGCCATGGCCGTTGTCGCAGACGGCGACGGGCTTGCCATCTCCAAGCGGCGCATCACGCTCTCCACCAGTGGCGTCGTGCCGGAGATCCCGCGCTGGGGCGAGGAGGCGGGCACCATGCTGGCCATCTCGCTGCATGCGGTGCGCGACGAGCTGCGTGACAAGCTGGTGCCGATCAACCGCAAGTACCCGATTACCGAGCTGATGGCCGCGTGCCGGGCCTATCCGGGCCTTTCGAATGCCCGCCGCATCACGTTCGAGTACGTGATGCTGAAGGGGGTGAACGACAGCCTCGCCGATGCCAAGGCGCTGGTGAAGCTGCTCGCCGGCATCCCGGCCAAGATCAACCTGATCCCGTTCAATCCATGGCCCGGCACGGCGCACGAGTGCTCGGATTGGGAGCAGATCGAGCGTTTCGCGGAGATCGTGAACCGGGCGGGCTATGCGAGCCCCGTGCGCACCCCGCGCGGCCGTGACATCATGGCGGCGTGCGGGCAGCTCAGGTCGGAGAGCGCGAAGCTCAGCGCCCGCGAGCGCAAAGTCGCGCAAGGGGCCGCGTAAAAACGGGGGGCAACGCCATGATGCGGGCCTTGGGACGGATCATTCTGCTGCCGATCGCCTTCGTGCTGGCGGCGGCGGTCACGCTGTTCGTGATCTTCTCGCTCGGGCAGGAACGAGTGGTGCAAGCCATCAGCACACGCCCCGACGAGGTTCCGTTCGGCGCCATTCTCGACATCGTCGCCATGGCTCTTCGGTTTGCCACAGTGCACACCCTGGTGCCCGCGCTTCTGCTCGTCATCGTGGGGGAGGCGGCGCGCATCAGGAGCGCGGTCTACTACATCGTCGGCGGCGGCGTGGCGCTGGCGGTCGTGCCGCTGCTCACCCGCATTGGCCAGCCGGCGACCGTGCTGGAGCTGTCGCCCGTGGTCTGGCAGGTGCTCGCGACCGCCGGTTTCGCGGGAGGCTTCGTCTACTGGCTGCTTGCGGGCCGCACCGCATAATGGCGCAAAAAACGTGATTGAGGACAACGGGTCGGCCCAGTTAGATTGGGCGAAATAGCCAAGCGCCGGCGGCTGGAGCGAACATGATCAGTGGCATGCTTCGGGTGATCATCGGCTTCGTGTTCGCCTGCCTGGCGGCAGGGTTCACCATGGTGCTGTTCGTCTATACGCCGCTCGAGCTGGCGACGGAGCTCATCGGCGAACGCCTTTCGGAAGCTGCCCTGCTGTCGCTGGCGGCGGGCACGCACAGCGCGGTCTTCGCTGCGCCATTTGCCTTGATCGGCGCGGGTTTCGGCGAGTGGCAGAGGATCGGCAGCTGGCTCTATTATGTGCTCGTCGGCATCGCCATCGCCGGCGTCGGCTTCCTGGCGCAGTTCTGGACGGAGGCCACGGGCGAGGCCAGCATCGTCAACAGCTACGCGGTGACGGCTTTCATCGTCACGGGATTTGTCGCCGGCATCGTCTATTGGCTGTTCTCGGGCCGCTATGCGGCCGGGCCGGACGGGCAGCAGGCTTCGACGCCGGATGTCATCGCTCCTCCGAAGGCCGCTTCCTCGCCCGACGAGTCTTCTGCGCGGGTTGCAACTTGGCGCACTGCGAAGTGAGCGCGGAATGGTGAGGCAAGCGCTGCCAAATGCGTGCTGGCGCTGGAATTAACGCACTTTTGTTGCGATGCGTCATGATTCTTGTTGCGTTGCATAAAAACGGCTAGCATGAGTATGCGGCGGCGTAGAGCAGTGCACCCAGGCTTTGGTGCGGGAGAACGCCCATGCTGGATTTCAAGACGCAATCGCAGCTCGTCGATGCCACGGCCGCCATCGTGCGCTCCTATCTGAGGGCCGCCACCAGCACGTTGGCGGCTTCGGCCAGCCGCAGCATGTCGCTCTGGTCGGAGATGCTGGAATCGGCGAGCCCGCGCAACACTCCGCCCGGGCAGCCTCAGCCGGCCGCGCGTGCGCTCGTGCCTACCCCCTGGCCGACGATGGTGCAGACATGGTGGCTTGGGCCCAGCGTGACCTTCTGGGCGCCGTTCGCCGACTGGAGCGTGTGGAGCCGAGCGCCGTTCCCCTCTTGGAGTGGATGGCTGCCGCTGGTGCCGTCTCCCATCGAGCGTGCGACGCCCAACGGCGCGGCGCAACGCGCTGCCGACGACGGCGGTTTCGCCAGCTACAGGTCCGCCGGCGGTCACGCGTCGACGCAGGTCATCATCGGCTCCTGACGCCGATCTAAAGAATGAACTTGCTGAGGTCCGCGTTCTTGGCGAGGTCGCCGATGCGGGCGCGCACGTAGGCGGCGTCGATATGGATGGTCTCGCCGCCCTTGTCGGTGGCGTCGAACGAGATCTCG
>VBAB01000254.1 GCA_005888525.1 Alphaproteobacteria bacterium | reverse complement strand
GAAATTGACGACGTCGCGCGTGCCGTAGGCCCCGTACTTGGCGAGGTAGCCCTTCTCGCAGCCGGCGCTGCGCAAGGTCGAGCGCCATTCGTCGTCCTGGCCGGCGCCCTCGTGCGGCAGCAGCGCGATGCGATAGCCGACCTCGAGCAGGCGCGCGATGTTCTCGGCGCGCTCGATGTAGCGCGACATCCAGAACAGGTCGTTGGCGGTGCGGCCTAGCATGCGAACCTCTAGCGGCGCTGCGAGGTCCCTTCTCCCCTTGGGGAGAAGGTGGCCCGTAGGGCCGGATGAGGGGGCCTTCTCTTTCGCGCAAGAGAGTCCCCCCTCACCAGTTCGGCCAAATGACTTACAGCCGCTCCTTGAAGCGTATGCCTGTGGCCCCGAAGGTGCACGCGGCTGCAAGTCATGGCCTCACGTCCTCTCCCCGAGGGGAGAGGGGAAAAGCAGCGCACTGCTTGAACCCGAATTGGCAAGTCTGCGATCACAACGCTAATCCTGCAGCACCCAAGTGTCCTTCGTTCCGCCGCCCTGGCTCGAGTTGACGACGAGCGAGCCTTCACGCAGGGCGACTCGCGTGAGGCCGCCGGGGGTGAGGCGCACACGGTCGCCGATGAGCACGTAGGGGCGAAGGTCGAGGTGGCGGGCGGCGATGCCGGCTTCGACCAGCGTCGGGCAGGTGGAAAGCGCCAGCGTCGGCTGGGCGATGTAGCGGTCGGGCCGCGCCTTCACCATCATGCTGAACATGTCGATCTCGTCGCGGCTGGCGGTGGGCCCCACCAGCATGCCGTAGCCGCCCGAGCCGTGCACCTGCTTGACCACCAGCTCGGCCATATGCTCGAGCACGTACTTGAGATCGTCGGGCTTGCGGCACACGTAGGTCGGCACGTTCTTCAGGATCGGCGGACGGCCAGTATAGAACTCCACGACATCGGGCATGTATGTGTAGATGGACTTGTCGTCGGCGATGCCGGCGCCCGGCGCATTGACGATGGTCAGTCGGCCGGCCGCATAGACGCTGAAGATGCCGGGTACGCCCAGCACCGAGTCCTTGCGGAAGACGAGCGGGTCGAGGAAGGCATCGTCGATGCGGCGGTAGACCACGTCGACCTGTTTCAGACCCTGCGTCGTTTTCATCATCAGGGCGCCGTCGACGACCACCAGGTCCTGCCCCTCGACCAGCTCGACGCCCATCTGGTCGGCCAGGAACGAGTGCTCGAAATAGGCGCTGTTGTGAATGCCGGGCGTGAGCACGACGACGGTGGGGTCGCGGTCCAGCCCCTCGGGTGCGACGCTCTCGAGCGTCAGGCGCAGGTTGTCGGGGTAATCCTCCACGGCGCGCACCCGGTTGCGGGCGAAGAGCTCGGGGAACATGTGCATCATCGCCTCGCGGTTCTCCAGCATGTAGGAGACGCCGGACGGCGTGCGCGTGTTGTCCTCGAGCACGAGGAACTCGTTCTCGCTCGTCCGCACCAGGTCGATGCCGATGATGTGCGAGTAGATGCCGCGCGCCGGCTCCACGCACATCATCTCAGGGACAAAGGCCTGGTTCTGGATGATCAGGTCTTCCGGGATGCGGCCGGCCTTGATGATCTCCTGGCGATGGTAGATGTCGTACATGAAGGCGTTGAGCGCGCGCACGCGCTGCTCGATGCCGGCTGCCAGGCGGCGCCATTCCGCCGCGCTCAGGATGCGCGGGATGATGTCGAAGGGGATGAGGCGCTCGGTTGCCGCGTCGTCGCCGTAGACGGCGAAGGTAATGCCGGTGCGGCGAAACAGCGCTTCGGCGTCCTCGCGCTTGCGCTTGAGATCGTCGATTTTCTGCGTTTGCAGCCACCCGTGGACGGACGCGTAGGGCTCGCGCACCTCGCCGCCGGTCCCATTCATCTCGTCGAACGCGACTGTCAACCAACCCCCCACAGTGCAAGGGTGCGCCGTGCAATTTTCGGGCAACGCCAGCGTCACACAATAAGGACAGGGCTTTCAATAGCCTATCGCAGTCCAGCTGAAACAACTGCCTAGTGACGAGGCAGATTGCGACGGCAAAGGGCAACCTGTGGTCGACCAGTGCGATAGGATCAGGAGCCTTGGAGGCCATGCTCGTGGACTGCGCGACTGTTGCAGAGTTGCAAGCAGAGCGCTGCAATCACCGTAATTTGACTGGCATACCGGCTGCGTCGCCTTAAATACACCGCGCGGACGGCAGAGACAGCGCCGCTCAACGACAAGAAACGTCTACAAGAAGATCAATGGAGCGATAATCATGCGACGACGAGTTATCAAGCGCGCCTTTTAGGCTGCACCCGCCTTCCCGCGATTTTCCACTCGTGTCGCCGGGCGGATGAAGAGCCGCCCAACGGTCGGCTTATCCAAAATATTGACTTCGTGAATCGGGCGCGCCGCGTGCGTCGTCCGAAGGAGATATCATGTTCAAGCTCATCAGCTTCAGAGGCGATGGAGCCTTCTGGCCCTTCGCCGAACGGTCCGACCTCGATACGGTCTCACGGCCGCGCTCCCTAGCCGGCAGCCTGCTGGCCGCGCCCTGGCGCGTCATGGCGGGGCTTGCGAAGGAGTTGGCGGCGCGGCGTGCCATGCACGCGCTCGCCGACCTGGACGATCGCATGCTGCGCGACATCGGCCTCGATCGGGGCCAGATCCCCAATGCCGCCCGGCAAGGCCGCATCGAGCGCATGCAGGACATGCGGGCGAACATCGCCCGCTGGTCGTAAGCCCGCCCCATCCCAAGCGCGATCCGTCTCCGTCGTGCGGCGGCGGATCGCAAATGCGACCCTCGCGATGCGATAAGCTCGCCGCGGGGGTCGCCTTGTTCAGCCTCTCGGCATGCGATCTCCGGCAACCGTCCCCATCAGGTCGTCAGGCGAGATCAGCACCGAGATCGGGACGGACATGAGCGTCTTCCCCAGTGCCGGCCACCTCCTGAGCTGGGCCCGGATCGTGCCGCGGCTGGACGAGAGTGCCCGCGGGCGCGAGGGTCTGAACAATACGAAGTCTACCCAACGTGCATGCCAACTTGAACCGACCTATTGGTCGAGCCACACCTCGCTCAGGTCCTGGAGGATGTACTGGCTGGGCGAGAAGTCCCAGTTCTTGATCTTCTTGTGGCTGACGATGATGCGCTGATACCAGAGCAGCGGCACGTTGTAGGCCGTCGTGATGGCGTAGCGATCCATGCGCTGCACGATCGCCAGGCGATCCTTGGGATCGATCGCACGGCGCTGCTCCTCGTACATTTCGTCGAGCTTGGCGTCCTCGTGGCCCGAGAAACCGGTCGGCGAGGCCTTCTTGGTCAGGAGCTTGGAGAACTGGGCGGTGGGATCGTCCGTGAAGTCGTTGATGAACTCGATCGCCACGTCGAAATTCCCCGACAGCACGCCGTCCTGGTAGATCTTGGTCTCCAGCTGCTCGTGCTGCACGTTGACGCCGATGCGTCGCCACTGGTCGATCACGAACACCCCGCCCGGCGTGTAGGGCTCCGCCACGTTGCGGTTGAAGAGCTTGAAGGTGAGGTTCTCGGCACCGGCCTCCTTCAGCAGCTTCCGGGCCTGCGCGCGCGAGGCGTCGACGTCCTTGGAGAAACCCGGCAGCTTGACGAGCTCGGCCTGCGGCAGGGCCATTGAGAACCCCGGCCGAATGAAGCCGCCGACGTGCTTGAGGATCGATATCTTGGAGAGGCTCGGCGAGCCGCCCCAGCGATCGATGGCCAGCGACAGCGCCTGGCGCACGCGGATGTCGTCGAAGGGCTTGCGCTTGGTATTGAAGACGACCATCAGGCTGCCAACCCACGGGCCCTCGCTCACGGTGAGCTGGTCCTTCATCTTGGCGAGCAGCTGGTCGCGCTCGGAGGGGTTGCGGCTGCGAAACTCGGTGTCGAACTGGCCGCCCAGGATGCCCGGCACCACGGCGTTCGACTTGACGAAATAGGCTTTGTAGCCGTCGAGGTAGGGCAGACCCTTGCGGAAGTAGCCGGCGAAGCGCTTGCCCTCCCAGTAGGAGCCCTTCTCATACTTGACGAACGTAAAGGCTCCCGAACCCATGATCTCGGTCTCGGGATAGCGCGGGTTCTCTTTGAGCTTGGCCGCACTGTAGATGCAGTCGAAGGGCGAGGCGAAGCTCACCAGCATGGAGGCGTTGGGGGCCTTGAGCTTGAAGACGATGGTTGCCGCATCGGGCGTCGCGATCGAGTCGATGTCCGCGTACCAGGCCTTGCGAACGGAGACGACGCCGGCGGGCGGGCTGGCGATGCGCTCGTAGCTGGCCTTGACGTCGGCGGAGGTCAGCGCCGAGCCGTCGTGGAATTTCACGCCCTCGGCGAGCTTGAAGGTGTAGGTCAGGCCGTCAGCCGAGACGGTCCAGCTCTTGGCCAGGTCGCCGATGAGCTTGGGATAGCTCTTGCCGTCGAACTTCAGCAGCGTCGAGTAGTGCGGCGCGATCGGGTGGACGAATGCAAACGAGGTATTGGCGTGGCAATCGTAGTTCGGCGGCTCAGCCACCACGGCGAAGGCCAACGTACCTCCCTTCTTGGGTGCCTGGGCCAACGCTGGCATGGCCCCGGACTGCATGAGGAAAGCGGCTGCCGCCAACGCCACCAGCTGCTTCATTCGCCTCCTCCGTCCGGCACAACTCGATGTCGAGACTTGCGCCCCGGCGTCCGCATCCTGCGGTTGTGCCGCGAGCCCCCTTTCCATTGCGCCCCCCGGCCGTCTACCGCCGGCAAGCCCGCTCCGCGCTCGTGCAGCCTTAGGGGCCGATTGTGACGACAACGCGAGTGGCCGGAATTCTATGTTCTCGCATTTTCGCACGGTGCTGACAGCATTGCGCCCTGCCGATGCCGAGTGACATTAGTTCGTTGTCGGAGAGAGCGGAAAGCGCAGTTGGCGCAAGAGTTAAGCCGCCCTGACCAGGATGCCTAAAGCTTGACCGATGCGGAGCGCGCCACCCAGGTCGTCTGCGTTCGGCTCGGTTGCTCGGCTCACGCCGCCATCTCGACGCAGCCCAAGGCGCTTTGCCGCAGCTTGCTGCGTAGACCAATCATTTCAAAGTCTTGCCGCAGAGCACCAATCGGGAAAGGCCGCTGCGTTCACGCCGCATTATGATAATGACCCAACGTCGGCCATTTTCATGCCGCGATAGCGGCTGAAAGCTGGCGGATGGTTCGGGGCCGGTGCTCAGCACCGGGATCAGGGAGGTTACGATGCAGTTGAGACACGTGGCGACAGCACTGGCCAGCGCGCTGGTGCTCGCCGGGGTGATGGCAACCAATGCACTCGCGCAGCGAGACCTGGATGACGACTGGCGCAGAGGTCACCGCGCTGAATGGGAGCTGCTCGGCCAGAAGCGAGTGGGCTTCGGCATCGACCGCGACATCATTCAAGTCGGTCAGTCCGAGGATTGGTACAGAACTCGCCGGTTCAGGTCGCTTCACTTCCAAGCCCTGCGCAACGACGTCCACATGATGTCGA
>VBAB01000253.1 GCA_005888525.1 Alphaproteobacteria bacterium | reverse complement strand
AGGAGCTCGAGGGATGGCTCGCGCCGGCATTGACGCTGACCGAGCGCACCATCGACTTGTTGGCTGAAGCCGGCATCACCTACACGCTCGATCTCTTCCACGATGATCAGCCGATGCCGGTCAATGTTCGCAATGGCCGCCTGATCAGCGTGCCCTACTCCCTGGAGATCAACGATTTCACGACATTGTTCCAGGGTAGCTGCACACCCCGCGACTACACGGATGCCATCAAGGCGCAATTCGACCGCCTGTACATGGAAGGGGCCGACAACGGTCAGGTGATGTGCCTGCCGCTGCATCCATTCCTGGTTGGGCAACCCCACCGCATGAAACAGTTCGAGGAGGCGCTCGATTACATCACGTCTCACGACAAGGTATGGCTCGCGACAGGCCGCGCGATGCGTTCGTCGCCGCGATTGCCGCGCACAGGAAAGGATAAGTCGTGCCGCTGCCATCGGCCTACTTCGACTATCCGTTGCGGCGCCCGGGCATGGACCATGACCGCTACGCCTATTCCAACCTCTTCAAACGCAAGCCCGTGCTCTGGCCAGACCGAGCCCGCATAGCGCTCTGGATCGTGCCGACGCTGGAGTTCTTTCCCCTCGACATGGCGCCCAAGGGTGTCAAGCCTCCTGGCGGTCTCGAGCGGCCATTCCCCGACTATTGGAATTACACGCTGCGCGACTACGGCAATCGAGTGGGCTTCGCGCGCATCTTCCGCGCGCTCGAAGCACGCGGGCTCAAGGCCTCGGTTGCGATGTCATCGCGCCTCGCCGAGCGTTACCCACATGTGCTGCAGGAGGTGGGCCGGCTCGGCTTCGAGCTTGTGGCGCACGGCATCGACATGAACCATATCCACGCCAGCGGGGTTTCGCCCGAGGTCGAACGGGAGTGGGTCGCTCGCTCTCTCTCCATGCTGCGCAGGCTTTCAGGCCAACGAGTCAGAGGGTGGTACTCACCCGCCTATTCGGAGACCCACGACACGCTCGACCTCGTCGCGGCCGAGGGTTGCGACTATGTTTGTGATTGGGTCAACGACGATATGCCCTACCAGCTTGAGACAAAGGCCGGCCCGATTCATGCGATGCCGCATGCCTATGAGATCAGCGACCTGCAGATCTTTCATTTCTACAAGTACAAGCCGGCGCAGTTCGTCGAGCAGGTGATGGACCACTTCGATCTGCTCTATCGCGAGGCGGCAACGAGTGGTGGGCGTATCGTCGCGTTATCGCTCAGACCGTGGATCAGCGGGGTGCCACATCGAATCGCGGCCATCGAGCAGGTGTTGGATCGCATGTCACGCCATGGCGGTGTGTGGCCTGCAACCGGGTCCGAAATTCTCGCTTGCTGGAAAGCGCAGCAATAGGTTCACGACCAGAACCCAGACGCTTTGGCGTTCTGCCAGCGCGCCCATACGACACCCGAACGCTATCCGAGCGGACAGCTATGTGATGCTGGACGTCAACAAGTACTTTGCAATAATCTGCTTAGGTCGACATGAGTGAAGGAGAGGAGAACCTCCGTGGCGAGCGAGCGCTTGGCCCCCGGCCTGACGGCGGAGATCACGACGGTGGTCGACGACAAGCTGGTGGTCAAGCACATGGGCGGCGAAGGCGTGCTGTCGACACCATCGATGATCGGCCTGATGGAACGCGCGGGTATCCAGGCCGTGCAGCCCCATCTCCCCGAGGGGCATACGACGGTTGGCTTCGAGGTCAACGTCAAGCACTTCGGCGCCACGCCCAAGGGCCAGAAGGTCACGGTTAGAGCCGAGCTCTTGGAGGTCGACGGTCGCAAGCTTCGCTTCAAGGTCGAGGCGCACGACGAGAACAAGAAGGTCGGCGAGGGCACCCATCGCAGAGCGATCATTCAGGTGCAGAAGAAGGATTGAGCCGCTCGCGGGTTGCGGCGCTGGGCCCTGTCGAGCGCTGATGGTCGAGTTCGACTCGTTTTCCGCCATGGCACTGGTCGAGGGCACCAATATCGTCCGCCGGCAACTCGGCTTACTGGGCAGGCCTCGAAAGTAACAATGCGGATGCCGCCTAGCTTCGTGACTGGGCAAGGCCGACCCGGCGGCGTAGCTTGGGAGAGGTCAGCCCAACCGTGGAAAACCTGATGCTGGACTGGTTTCAACGGCTTCTGCCGCGCGAGCATAAGTTCTTTCCGCTGTTTGAACGGCATGCCCGTGCCATCGCCGCCGCGGCCGAAGCGCTCAGGCGCATGCTCGATGGCGGCGACCAGGTGGCCAACCATTGCCCGACAGTGATGCGGCAAGAAGAAGAAGCCGACGCCATAACCAGAGACGTGTTGATCGGCGTGCGCAGCACCTTCATCACACCGTTCGACCGCGGCGACATCAAGGATCTGATCACGGCGATGGACGATGCCATCGACCAGATGCAAAAGACGGCGAAAGCCATCGTGTTGTTCGAGATGAAGACATTCGAACCGGAGATGCGTTTGATGGCGGATGCCATTGTCGAGTGCGCATCCCTGGTGCTACGGGCGATGCCCTTGCTTGCCAACATCGGGCAGCACGTCGGTCAGTTGAACGAAATTTGCCTGCAGGTTAGCCGCATCGAGGGACGCGCTGATGAGACCTGCGACCAGGGGCTGAAAGCGCTTTATGAGCGGACGAAGAACGGGAGCGCCATGGACTTCGTGCGCGGCAACGAGATCTACGACCATCTGGAGAAGAGCGTGGACCGCTTCGACGATGTTGCCAACCAAATCCAGGCTGTGGTCATCGAGCACGTTTGATTAGGCCGGGATGATCACATGGACGCAGCTGGTCTCGGCCTCCTATTTGGCCTCATCGCCGTCGCGCTGCTATTTGATTTCCTGAACGGTCTGCATGACGCAGCCAATTCGATTGCGACCATCGTCTCCACGCGCGTGTTGCCTCCGCGTGCAGCTGTCTTCTGGGCCGGTTTCTTCAACTTCATCGCCTTCCTGTTCTTCGGTCTGCATGTGGCGCAAACCATCGGCACCGGGATCGTCGATCCCAGCATCGTCACGCCGCGTGTCATCTTCGCTGCGCTGATGGGCGCCATTGTCTGGAACGTGATCACGTGGTGGGCCGGCATTCCATCGAGCAGCTCGCACGCCCTTATCGGCGGTCTGCTGGGCGCTGGAATTGCCGGTGCCGGACTTCAAGCCATCGTGTGGCAGGGCGTCATAAAGACGGCCTCGGCGATTGTTCTCTCTCCCGCGTTTGGCTTTGTTCTCGCGCTCGCCTTGGTGCTTGCTGTCTCGTGGATTTTCATGCGTCGAACGCCCTACGCGGTCGATAGCCTCTTTCGCCGGCTGCAGTTCATCTCCGCGTCGCTGTATTCGTTAGGCCACGGAGGCAACGACGCGCAGAAGACGATGGGTATCATCGCCGGCCTCTTGTATGCGCAGGGACAGCTCGGAGAGCAGTTTTACGTTCCATTCTGGGTGGTGCTGAGCTGTCAGGCGGCAATGGCGCTCGGAACCCTGATGGGCGGCTGGAGGATTGTGCGGACGATGGGGTCCAAGATCACACGCCTGAGCCCCGTCCAAGGTTTCTGCGCGGAGACCGGTGGCGCACTCACGCTGTTTGCGGCGACCTGGCTTGGCATACCGGTCTCGACCACCCACACCATCACTGGCGCAATCGTCGGTGTCGGCGCTGCGCGCCGGGTCTCGGCGGTCCGCTGGAACGTTGCCAGCAACGTCGTCGTCGCGTGGGTGATAACGCTGCCGGCGGCGGGCATCGTGGCGGCTTTGTTTTATGGCGTCAGCAGCCTGTTCCTTTAAGGCCGAGCATGGTTGTGCGAGTATCGTTGCGCTACTCTCGTGGCGACCCGAGAGGCGGGCTTGATTGGAGGGCGCGGTGAGCCACGAGCTCCTCGTGATGGCATTGCGCATCGTCGGTGCGCTCCTGATCGGCGGATTGATCGGCCTGGAGCGGAGCTTCCACGGCCGTCCGGCGGGATTTCGCACGCATTCTCTGGTGTGTGTCGCCTCATCGCTGCTGATGCTGGTCACTGTCTATCAGAACGAATGGATGACCCAGGTCGCGCAGGATGCCATCCGCACGGATCCGACCCGGATGGCGCAGGGCATCATGACGGGCATCGGCTTTCTAGGGGCCGGCGTCATTTTCAAGGAGGGCCTCACCGTTCGCGGCCTCACCACTGCTGCATCAATCTGGGTGACAGCCTCGATCGGTGTTCTCGTCGGCATCGGTTTTTGGGTGCCCGCTATTCTTGGGACCATCGCGACACTCTCGGTCCTCAGCGTTTTCCGCGTGATCGAGAGCCGATTGCCCAGTGAGTTCTACGCTCATCACCACTTGCGCTTCAGACGGGACGCCGTGATGCGGGAGGACAAGCTTCGCGAGCTTATCGGCGCGCACGGGTTCACCATCGCGAACCTTTCCACACGCCTGGTGGGAGAGGGGAAGCTGTTCGAATATCGGATGGTCATACGGAGTCGCGACCGAGCCAATGCGCAACACCTCACTGAACATCTCCTCGGCCTGCCCGATGTGATCGAATTCCGCATCTCACCAACGGGCGACTGAGCGAAAGACATATGGCGCTTGCGCTGTGGCGACTGCTCTGCTTGCCTTAGCGACGTTTTCAAACAAACCTGGGGGAAATTATGCAAATACGGTCGTTGCCGCGTTTGTGCGGCGCATTCGTCGCGGTCCTTTGTGCAGTTCTCTACGCTGCGCAATCTCCTGCTGCAGACCTCTCCCAGATAGAAACCATCGTAGTCCTCTATCCTGAGAACCGCAGCTTCGATCACCTCTATGGGCTCTTCCCTGGCGCTAACGGGATTGCCAAGGCGACGGAGCAGCAATGGACTCAGCGTGACCATGATGGCTCCGTGCTCCCCTATCTGCGCGTCTGGGACAGTCACGGGAAACCCGACCCGAGGTTCCCCGAGCTTCGCAATGCGCCGTTCCGGATCGATGTGCCGCCGGTCGGTTTGTCAGCCGATCAAGTACTCCTCAGCCCCATCCACGCCTACTACCACAACATCGAGCAGATCAACGGCGGGCGTAACGACATGTTTGCCGCCATGTCGACCGTCGGCGGCTACACCATGGGGTATTTCGACGGTAGCCAGATGAAGCTCTGGCAGTGGGCCAAGGAGTTCACGCTTGCCGACAACTTCTTCATGGGTGCATTCGGTGGCTCCTACCTCAATCATCAATATCTGATCTGCGCCTGTACTCCTGTGTTCAAAGATGCGCCGCCCGCGATGCGCGCGCGTCTAGATGCCAACGGGAAGCTGGAAAAGAAGCCCGACTCTCCCTCCGCGCGCGACGGTGCCGTACGCACCTACACGGGAGGCATTGGGGGTCAAGTCACGCCGGACGGCTTCTCGGTCAACACCACACAGCCGCCGTATCAGCCGAGCGGCATCCCGCCTGCGGAGGATGGAGCGCTGGACGTGGCGGACACGAAGGGAACCGAGCGTCTCGGTCTTCCCCTTCCGCCGCAGACGAACAAGACAATTGGCGACATGCTATCGGCAAAGGGCATCAGCTGGGCCTGGTACGCAGGCGGATGGAGCGCGGCGCTTGCTGACGGACGCAGGCCGCCAGCCGAAAAACGCGCGGTGATCTACACCCGCGAGAACAACTCGATCAATTTCCAGCCGCACCATCAGCCGTTCAATTACTTCGCGCGGTTCGCGCCGGGGGCTGCCGATCGCCAGACCCATCTCAAGGACGGCGAGGATTTTCTGCGGGATATCGACGCGGGCCGGCTGCCAGCGGTGGCGTTCTACAAACCCGTCGGCCGCTTCAACCAGCATCCCGCTTATACGGATCTGCTGAGCGGCGACGCCCATATCGCCGATATCCTGGAACGTCTGCGACGCAGCCCGCAGTGGTCGCGAATGCTGATAGTCGTCACCTATGATGAGAACGGCGGCTTCTGGGATCATGTGTCGCCACCGAATGGGCCGGGCTGGGGTGATCGCTGGGGTCCTGCCACACGCATACCGGCGCTGATCATCTCTCCTTTCGCCAAGCGCGGATACATCGACAGCACCACCTACGATACCACTTCGATCTTGAAGTTCATCACTGTGCGCTTTGGTCTCCAACCGCTGCCTGGCCTGCGAGTGCGGATGGGCGATCTGACCGCTGCCCTGGCCTCGCCATGACGACGGTCGCCGTTGCATCGCCGATGCAGACTGGAGCTGATCGCGATGCTATCCGCGTCGTGCAGGTCTCGGACACGCATGTGAGCCGGAAGCGCGCCTACTTCGTCGATAACTGGAACGTGTTCGTCGAGGAGATGCGCAAGCATCCGCCGCACCTCATCGTCCACAGCGGCGACGTGTCGTTCGACGGCGCCGAAGATGAGGACGATCTCGCATTCGCGAGGTCCGAGAAGGACCGTTTGCCTGCCGCCTGGATCGCCATCGATTGCAGCAGCCGATCAATTCCGAACGAATGGACCGCTGGCAGCGTCACTATGGGCCGAGCCGATGGTGCCGCGACCTAGGGGAATGGCGCCTGATTGGCATCGATACGGCGCTCTTCGGCAGCGGTCACGTGGAGGAGCAAGCGCAGGATGAGTTCTTGCAAAAATCGCTTCACGACCGCAACGGCCGTCCGGTGATGTTGTTCCAGCACCTGCCGCCGTTCGAGGAAGATCCCGAGGATAGCAGGTTCACTGCTGCGGCCATCCCTCATGTACCCCGCCAGCACCTGCTCGAGACATGCATCCGCAATAAAGTCGCCGTGATCGCCTGCGGTCACCTGCACGTCTATAGGCGCATGGACTATCAGGGTATCCAGATTGTGTGGGCACCAGCCACATCGTTTTTCAACATTGTCGAGAAGCAGCAGAAGGGATTGCGTGTGCCCCGGGCGGGCTACGTCGAATGGGTTCTGGAGGGGCGCTCAGTTTCGCATCGGCTGGTTGAACCGCCATTGATGATCACACACGACATCGGCGCCTGGAATGCCGCCAACGGGTCCACCACCAAGCTGCCACCCCGGCCGCTGTCGGAGGGCTAGGGCTGTAACTATTCGTTAGCCGACGCAGCGAGCGCGCCGTCTGTTTCGAGGCCCGTCAAATCGGGGGCGGCGAAGTGACGCTAGAAATCGACCTCGCTGTCGTCGGACGTTGCAATCAGTGGGCGTTGTCCTGCGCGCATTGTTCGCTCGGCTTGGGCGGCGGCACCGTTGCCCTCAAATCCGCTTCTGTATACCAGGTCGACAGCATTCGTCGGACGCGCGTGAGCCAGCTGCTCGAACGCGCAGATCACCCTTGGGCCTTCGGGGGTCGCTCGAATATTGCCTCGCCGTCGCGCTGCCCCCAGAGTGGGGGCCCACTTATTCTGGAGTTATGCCATGCCGTCTGCCGAGCTGCATGACCTGACGTTGGCCGAGGCCGCCCACCTGATCTCGGTCCGCAAACTGTCGCCGGTCGAGTACACCGAGAGCCTGCTGGCGCGCACCGAGGCGCTCGAGCCGCAGCTGAACGCCTTCATCACGCGCACGCCGGACGTCGCCATGGCGGCCGCCCGCACCGCCGAGGCCGAGATCATGCGCGGCAATTTGCGCGGACCGATGCACGGTATTCCGTTCGCCCTCAAGGATATCTACGACACGGCCGGCATCCTGACGTCTGGCCATTCGCGCACCTGCATCGACCGCGTCCCCGACAAGGACGCGACCACGGTCGCCCGCCTGAAAGCCGCCGGCGCCGTGCTGATGGGCAAGCTCGCAACGCACGAGTTCGCGCACGGCGGACCGTCGTTCGATCTGCCATGGCCGCCGGCGCGCAATCCCTGGAACACGGCGCACTTCACCGGCGGCTCATCGTCAGGCTCGGGCGCTGCACTCGCTGCCCGCCTGGTGCCGGCGAGCCTCGGCTCCGACACCGGCGGCTCGATCCGCGGCCCGGCCGGCCTGTGCGGTATCGCCGGACTGAAACCCACCTACGGCCTCGTCAGCCGAGCCGGCGTGTTGCCGAACTCCTACTCCTACGATCATTGCGGGCCCATGGCGCGCACGTCGCAAGATTGCGCCCTGCTACTGAATGCAATTGCCGGCCACGATCCGGCCGACCCGGCTTCGTCCTCGCGGCCGGTCGAGGATTTCGCCAAAGACATCGAGGGTGGCGTCAAGGGACTGCGGATCGGCGTCGTCAGGCACTTCTGGGAGAAGGATCTGCGCGTCAACCTCGAGCTGTCAGCCGCACTCGAGCAGGCGCTGGAGGTCCTGCGCAAGCTCGGGGCCCGCACCGAGAACGTGACGATGCGGCCGCTGCAGACCTACTCCGACGTCAAGATAGTGATGGCGGAGACGGAGCTGTTCTCGCTGCATCTGCCCGAACTGATCGCGCGGACTGGTGCCTTCGGGCAAGACTTCCGTGCCCGCAGCCTCGCCGCCTGCCTATTCACCTCCGAGGACTACGTGCGCGCAAGCCGCGAGCGCCGCGCCATGATCGAGCAGATGCAGCCGCTGTATCGCCGCTTCGACCTCCTGGTGACCGCGAACGGCTCACCGGCGCGGCGGCTCGACGCGCACGATCCGCTGGCCTTCTGGCAGCGGCCGAACTTCACATCTCCGTTCAACTGTCTAGGCGGCCCTGCGCTGTCCCTGCTGTGCGGCTTCTCGAAGGACGGCTTGCCGCTGTCGCTGCAGATCTCCGGCCGGCCGCACGAGGATGCTCTCGTCTTGCGCGCGGGCTATGCCTACGAGATCGCGACGGGATTCTTCAACCGCGGGCCGGATCTGAAGCCCGGTGCGGCACCGGCCGCGCTTGATCCGAAGCCCTGGCGTCCTGACACTAGCCAAGTCGAGCCCGCCGTACGGGCATTCGCGGAGAATGCAGCCATGTGCGCCGGCCTGCGGCT
>VBAB01000252.1 GCA_005888525.1 Alphaproteobacteria bacterium | reverse complement strand
ATGATGTGCGGCTGCGTGGGAAAAAGCGGCGGTGGCTGGGCGCATTATGTGGGGCAGGAAAAATTGCGGCCGCAAACCGGCTGGACCGCGCTCGCTTTCGCGCTCGACTGGATACGTCCGCCGCGTCAGATGAATTCGACCAGCTTCTTCTACGCACACACCGACCAGTGGCGCTACGAAAAGCTCGGCGTCGAGGAAGTGCTCTCGCCGCTCGCCGACAAAAAGCTCTACGGCGGCAGCATGATCGATTACAACGTGCGCGCCGAGCGCATGGGCTGGTTGCCTTCAGCGCCGCAGCTCGAGACCAATCCGCTCGAGCTATCCCAGAAGATTGCGGCATCGGGCAAGGAGCCCAAGGACTATGTCGCGGGTGCGCTGAAATCCGGCGAGTTGAAGCTCTCCTGTCATGACCCGGATAAGCCGGTCAACTGGCCACGCAACATGTTCGTGTGGCGCTCCAACCTGCTGGGCTCCTCCGGCAAGGGGCACGAGTATTTCCTTAAGCACCTGCTCGGCACGTCGCATGGCGTGATGGGCAAGCAGCTGGGCGAAATGGGTGCGCAGAAGCCAAGCGATGTCGTGTGGCATGACGAAGCCCCGGAAGGAAAGCTCGACCTGCTCGTCACCCTCGACTTCCGCATGTCGACCACATGCGTCTACTCCGACATCGTGCTGCCGACAGCGACCTGGTACGAGAAGAACGATCTCAACACCTCCGACATGCACCCCTTCATCCACCCGCTGACGGGGGCGGTCGATCCGTCGTGGGAGGCGCGCAGCGATTGGGAGATCTACAAGGCCATCGCCAAAAAATTCTCCGAGGTCGCGCCCGAGGTCTTGGGCATCGAGAAAGACGTGGTCCTCACACCCATCCTGCACGACACGCCGGCCGAGATCGCGCAGGCCGTCGACGTCAAGGACTGGCAGCGCGGCGAATGCGAGCCGATCGCCGGCAAGACCATGCCGTCCGTCACTGTTGTCGAGCGCGACTATCCCAACCTCTACAAGCGCTTCACGTCGCTCGGACCGCTCATGTCCAAGCTCGGCAACGGCGGCAAGGGCATGGCGTGGAACACCGAGCACGAGGTCGACTTCCTCAAGCGCCTGAATGGCGTCGTCACGGATGAGGGACCCACGAAAGGGTTGCCCAAGATCGAGAGCGACATCGATGCTGCCGAGGTGATCCTGACGCTGGCGCCCGAGACCAACGGCGAAGTGGCGGTCAAGGCATGGGCATCGCTCGGCGGCTTCACCGGGCGCGAGCACACCCACCTCGCCATTCCGAAGGAGGACGAGAAGATCCGCTTCCGCGACGTGGTTGCCCAGCCGCGCAAGATCATTTCCTCGCCGATCTGGTCCGGGTTGGAATCGGAGAAGGTCTGCTACAACGCCGGCTACACCAATGTGCACGAGCTGATCCCCTGGCGCACCCTCACGGGCCGGCAGCAGCTCTACCAGGACCACCTGTGGATGCGCGCCTTCGGCGAGGCGCTGTGCGTCTACCGGCCGCCGATCGATACGCGCTCGGTCAAGCCGGTGATCGACACCAAGCCGAACGGCGAAAAGCAGGTCGTACTGAACTTCATCACGCCGCACCAGAAGTGGGGCATCCACTCCACCTACACCGACAACCTGCTGATGCTCACCTTGAGCCGCGGCGGCCCGATCGTGTGGATCAGCGAGAAGGACGCTCGCGCGGCCGGCATTGTCGATAACGACTGGATCGAAGCCTACAACTCCAACGGTGCGCTGGTTGCGCGCGCGGTCGTCTCGCAGCGGGTGAAGCAGGGCATGTGCATGATGTATCACGCGCAAGAGAAGATCGTGAACGTGCCGGGCTCCGAGATGACCGGGCAGCGCGGCGGCATCCACAATTCGGTAACGCGCATCGTGGTGAAGCCGACGCACATGATCGGCGGCTACGCCCAGCAGTCCTACGGCTTCAACTACTACGGCACCATCGGCACCAACCGCGACGAGTTCGTGATCGTGCGCAAGATGGCCAAGGTCGACTGGCTCGACCGGCCAACGCGCGACTCCCTCTCCCCGCCTGCGGGGAGAGGGTCGGGGTGAGGGGCGGCAACAAACGTCAGAGCAAGCTGCTGCCCCTCACCCCAACCCTCTCCCCATCGTGAAGGACGATGGGGAGAGGGAACGAGACCAAGGAAACGCACATGAAAATCCGCGCGCAAATCGCCATGGTGCTGAACCTCGATAAGTGCATCGGGTGCCACACTTGTTCTGTCACCTGTAAGAACGTGTGGACCAATCGCGAGGGCATGGAATACGCCTGGTTCAACAACGTCGAGACCAAACCCGGCATCGGCTATCCCAAGGATTGGGAGAACCAGGAGCGCTGGAACGGCGGGTGGGTACGCAAGAAGAACGGCAAGCTGCAGCCGAAGATCGGCGGCAAATGGCGCGTGCTGGCCAAGATCTTCGCCAATCCCGATCTGCCCGAGATCGATGACTACTACGAGCCCTTCACCTTCGACTACGAGCACCTGCAGAAGGCGCCGGAGCTGGAGGCGTTCCCGACGGCCCGCCCGCGCTCGCTCATCACCGGCGAACGCATGGAGAAGATCGAATGGGGCCCGAACTGGGAGGAGATCCTGGGCGGCGAGTTCGCCAAGCGCTCGGCCGATTACAATTTCGAGGGCGTGCAGAAGGAGATCTACGGGCAGTTCGAAAACACCTTCATGATGTACCTGCCGCGGCTGTGCGAGCACTGCCTCAACCCGGCCTGCGTCGCGGCCTGCCCGTCCGGCGCCATCTACAAGCGCGAGGAGGACGGCATCGTCCTCATCGACCAGGACAAGTGCCGCGGCTGGCGCATGTGCGTGTCGGGCTGCCCTTACAAGAAGATCTATTACAACTGGTCGAGCGGCAAATCCGAGAAGTGCATTTTCTGCTATCCGCGCATCGAGGCGGGACAGCCGACGGTGTGCGCGGAAACCTGCGTCGGCCGCATCCGCTACCTCGGCGTCGTCCTCTATGACGCCGATGGCATCGAGCGAGCGGCGAGCGTCAAGGACGAGAAGGACCTCTATCAGGCGCAGCTCGATATCTTCCTCGATCCCAACGATCCGAAGGTGATCGCGCAGGCGCGCGCCGACGGTGTTTCGGATGCGTGGCTGGAAGCGGCCAGGAAGTCGCCGGTGTGGAAGATGGCGATGGAGTGGAAGGTCGCCTTCCCGCTGCATCCCGAGTACCGCACGCTGCCGATGGTTTGGTACGTGCCGCCGCTGTCGCCGATCCAGTCGGCGGCCGAGGCCGGGAAAATGGGCAGCGACGGCGCCATGCCCGATGTGCGCTCGCTGCGCATCCCGCTCAAGTATCTCGCCAACCTGTTGACCGCCGGCGACGAGCAGCCGGTCGCGCTGGGGCTGGAGCGCATGCTGGCAATGCGCGCCTACATGCGGGCTAAGACCATCGAGGGGGTGATCGACGAAACCATCGCCGCCAAGGTTGGCCTCAAGGGCCAGCAGATCGAGGACATGTATCAGATCATGGCGATCGCCAACTACGAGGACCGGTTCGTGATCCCGACCGTGCATCGCGAGTTGGGCGAGGATGCCTACGATTTGCGCGGCTCCTGCGGCTTCTCGTTCGGCAACGGCTGCTCGGACGGCCGCACGGAAACCAACCTGTTCGGATCACCGAAGAAGAAAGCCAAGACGCCGATGGAGGTTGCCTGATGCGCAAGACGCTCAAAGTGTTGTCGGCGCTGCTCACCTATCCCACCGCGGAGCTGCAGGCAGCCGTCCCCGAGATGCGCGCGGCGCTCGACGCGGAGAACCGCCTGCCGCAGAAGAACCGCCATAGGATCGATCGCATTCTCGAGGAGCTGGCTAACGGTGATCTGTTCGACTTGCAGGAGCGCTATGTGCTGCTGTTCGACCGCACGCGCTCGCTGTCGCTGCATCTGTTCGAGCACGTGCACGGCGAGAGCCGCGACCGCGGCCAGGCGATGGTGGATCTCAAGGCCCTCTACGAGCGTCATGGCCTGTTCATGAGTTCCAGTGAGCTTCCCGATCATCTGCCGCTGTTCCTGGAGTTTCTGTCGGCCATCCCCGGGGCCGAGGCATGCGAGCTGCTCGGCGATACGGGGCACGTGCTGGAAGCGATCCGCCAGCGCCTGAAGAAGCGCAAGTCGGCCTATTCGTCTGTGTTCTCATGCGCCCAGGCGCTGGCCGAGGCCAAGCCGCAAACCGACGTCGTCGCGGCCCTGTTGAACGAGCCGGACGAGGACCCCAACGACCTCGCCGCCCTCGATGCGGCCTGGGAGGAGGAGGAGGTTGTCTTCGGTCCCGCGGCGGCCGCGGCTGCCCAGTGCGGGAAGGACGGTCTCGCCGCCAAGCTGCGGGCGGTGCGTCGGCCCGCTCCTGGCATGCCGGTGCCGAAGCCCAAGCGCCCAATCGTCACCTACACGCCGTCCAACCGCGCCTGAGGAGGTATCATGCGCGACGCCATCAATCATATCGTGTTCGGCTGGTACCCCTACCTCTGCCTGACCGTGTTCCTGCTCGGCAGCCTGCTGCGCTTCGATCGCGAGCAATACACGTGGAAGACGGGCTCCAGCCAGCTGCTGCGCCGGCGCCAATTGATGTGGGGCTCGAACCTGTTCCACGTCGGCATCCTTGTGATCTTCTTCGGCCACCTTGTCGGCCTGCTGACGCCGATCTGGGTCTTCGACGCGATCGGCATCGGCCACGGCTTCAAGCAGCTGATGGCGATCTGGGTCGGCGGCATCGCCGGCATCTTCTGCCTGATCGGCATCGCGCTACTGACGCACCGGCGCCTATTCGATGTGCGCATCCGCGCCACGTCCTCCTTCGGCGACATCGCTATTCTGCTGATCCTGTTCGCCCAGCTTCTGCTCGGTCTCGCCACCATCCCGGTCTCCATGGGGCACCTCGACGGCCACGAGATGGTGAAGTTCATGAACTGGGCTCAAGGCATCCTGCTGCTGCGCAGCGATGTGTGGATGTTGGTCGCTGATGCCCACCCGATCTTCAAGGCGCACCTGGTCCTCGGCATGACGATCTTTCTCGTCTTTCCGTTTACGCGCCTCGTGCACGTATGGAGTGCACCAATCTGGTATCTGGGGCGGCGCGGCTACCAGGTCGTGCGCTCGAGCGGCCGGCCCGTTGCTGGGCCCACGTCTCATCGCAAAATCCAGGCCGCGGAGTAACTTCGATGAGCTGCTCGGTGAAAAGTGTGCTGACGCACAACCTGCGCAAGGTGGTGTCGGTGAACGGAGTGGTCGTGCGTCACGACGAGATATCGCGTGAAGCACAGAACCATCCAGCACCCACGCCGGTCGCGGCGTGGACCGCCGCAGCGCGCGCTCTCGCCGTCCGCGAGCTGCTGCTGCAGGAGGCGCGCCGCATCGTCATAGATGCACAACCTCTCACGGGCGCACGGAAACGGCCGAGGAAGCATCGATCAGAGCACTGGTGGAACGGGAAATATCCACGCCTATCGCCGACGAGACCGCTTGCAGGCGCTACTACAAGCAAAACCTGAAACGCTTCCGTTCCGCAGATCTCTACGAGGCCGCCCACATCTTGATCGCGGCACGCCCTGGCGACCGTGCAGCATATGCGGCGGCCCGCACTGAAGCGGGGGCAGTGACGGCCGCTTTGCTAAACGCCCCCCAGCGCTTCGCGGAATTGGCCAGCGCGCATTCGGCCTGCCCCTCGAAGGCCGTCGGCGGCAATCTGGGCCAGCTCTCCCCGGGTGATACAGCTCCTGAGTTCGACGCGGCGCTCCGCGCCATGGCGCCCGGCGAGATCACCACGGAGCCCGTCGCTTCCCGTTTTGGCCACCACATTATCCGGCTGGATCGCAAGATCGAGGGGCGCCAGCTGTCCTTCGAGGTGGTGCGGGAACGAATCGCCGACTACCTGGTCGACCGGACAAGGCATACGGCGATCGCTCAGTTCGTGGCGCGCCTAACCGCGCGTGCGGAGATCACCGGAGTCGATCTCCCTACCACCGCGGACCTCAGGGTGAGCTAGGAGCACGATATGCTGCTTGGGTCGATCATTGCCAATCTGTCCGATGAAACCAGCATCCTCGAGACGCTCGCGGCCCTCGACGACCTCGTGCTGATGGCACGCATGCGCGAGGCGGCCGCCCAAGCTGGCGAACCTCTCGGCTGTTTCGCCAGTGCCGCCGTGGGATCGTTTGTCGCGCGCGCCGACGACGCGGCCTGGCTGTCCCTGATGACCGCCACGAGCAAGGCTGATGATCCGGGCAAAGCGTGCCTCAGATACATCCTGGGGACCGCGATCCCGGTGCCGAAGCCATCTTGCTCCCGTCACCACTGACGTTTCGCAACCCCGGACATCGAGCATGGCCACGATGGCCGAACGGGTGCGCACCATAACGGCCCGATCATCCTAGGCGACGGATCCCGGCCGTTTTTTTCTGTTTGGCGCGGTCCGGGGGTTAGGCAATCGCCTCGAGGCCCTTGTGCTTGACGAGGGAAAGCAGCTTCAGCGACGGCCCTGATGGCCTCTTCTCACCGCGTTCCCACTGCGAAACAAGCGTGGTCGGCACGTTCAGGTATCGGCTAAAGACCTCCTGGCTCACGCCGGCCTTCTTGCGGATCTTCTGGATCTCGCGCGCGCTCAGCTCCTCGACCATGGTGAGGCACATGACATCGAATTCGCGCATCGTCGTCTTGTCGATGGCGCCGATGCCGTGCAGCCCTTCGGCCGTCTTGTGGACCGTCTCAGCGATCCGGCTTTGATACTTCTTCGCCATCACACGCTACCTCCTTCAACTCACCCTCTTCGCACCAGGTCTCCAGCTCAGTCATCGCAGCGCCGAGGTAGATCGCGGCGAGCTTCTTCAATCGTGCCAGGTCATCGGCATCGATGTTGTCGCGTTCGTTCTTCGCGAACCCGTACAAAAACACCGCCCGCCCAAGCCGCCGATAAGCAATCACCGTCCGGAAACCGCCCGAGCGCCCCTGCCCCGGACGCGCGACCCTTTGCTTGATCAGCCCGCCGCCCAGATCGGCATCGATCAGGCCGTCCTGCGCCCGCTCGATCGCCTCGCAGAGCTTCTCGTCGCTCACCCTTTCGCTGCGCGCGAAGCGATTGAACTGCTTGGTTACGAAGACCCGCACACGTTCTCCCCGTCCCCAACACCCAGTGTTATATAACACCCAGTGTTATAATTCAAGGGAAGCCTTGTGCCGCCCTCCAAACCCTTGTTTGCGCTTGATTCCGCCTACCGGGCAATCCGACGCCACACTCTGTACGCTCGCTGCCAAGCAGGCGCCCGATTGGCAACCCACGCGCTCACGCAAGCACGCCGGAGAACGTCACGGCACGCGTTTGGCTACGTCCCAGGTGCGTCCTCTTTGGTTTTCGGACTCGAGCTTCGGAATGTAACTCATTGATATCATTGGTATGGGCGGGAGATTTGAACTCCCGACCCCAGTCCCCCAGACTGGTGTTCTTCACCTTCGCGGCACGGAGATCTCGGTTCGGTACAGCCAGATGGAAGGGGACGAGCCGCCGGTGCGGATGGGATGGGACGAGCCGTCCGTGAATCTTGTCGATCCTGGCGGGCGAATGGTGGATGTCGCTCCGGTGCCGGTTGCTGGAAGGACATGATTGGCGGATTGTCGTGGCCCTGTCCGATCGTACATGAAGGTG
>VBAB01000985.1 GCA_005888525.1 Alphaproteobacteria bacterium | reverse complement strand
ACGAAGACATCGAAGAAGGCTGGGGAGCTATGGCGGACTTGCAGCGCGAGGGAAAAGTGCGCTGGATAGGCGTATCCAATTTCAACGTTGCCCAGCTCAAGAGAGCGCAGGCAATCGCCCCGATCACTTCACTCCAGCCACCGTATTCCATGCTCGTTCGCGGAGTGGAAGCAGACATCCTGCCGTACTGCCTCGCGAACGACATCGGAGTGATTTCCTACTCGCCGATGCGGAACGGCCTGCTCAGCGGATCGATGACTCGCGAGCGCATAGACAATCTCGCCGCGGATGACTGGCGCCGCCGCAATCCGGATTTTCAGGAACCTGCGCTCAGCCGAAATCTAGAGTTAGCGGAACTACTCAAGGGGATCGCAGCGCGTCACGGCAGAACGGCAGGTGAGGCTGCGATTTCCTGGGTGCTGCGGAATCCGGCCGTGACCGCCGCAATCGTGGGTGTCAGACGGGCAGACCAGGTATCGGGTGTCATCGGAGCGGCCAAATGGGCGTTGACCGACGCGGAAGCTTTGGAGATCGACGCCTTCCTGAGCTCCGCCGTTCCGGCCTGACCCGACACCTACCGTCCAAAGCCGGCGCGCCACACGTATCCGGCCAATGAAGGGGCTTCTAGACCAGCGATCCGCGCGGCCGCTAAACAGCCCGCCTGAACCTTAATAAACGACGAACGTAAAGCGCATTTTTAAGACAGGGTTGGGAGAGCAGCATGCTATCGGCGGCCTCGCTGTTGGTAGCACTGTTGGTAGCACGTCAAGATGTCCGGTTTAATTAACAAATGAAATGTCCGGTGTTGCCGACGGGTGTCGAGATCCGCTACGCTCTTCTCACCTAGGCGGAGGATAGAGCCATGCGGGGACGCAACTCGAGCGCCGGCCTAGGGCCAGGGCTGCGGGAGCAAGTTCAGTGACGGCTTGCTCCTCATCCAGTAGCTCTGGCCAAAAGCGTTAAATCCCGGAGGTCTGGAGGCAGAGCCTCCAGGTAAGAAAACGATCTCCTTCCTTGTTGTCAGGCTGCCGCTTTGCCGACCGGCAGTCGCGGTGTACCCCGCCGCCGGGGCCCCGGGGCTGGCAGTTGATCGGACGCATATTGCGCGATCACGTGTGGACCATATCGGATCGACATGCGTCCGTCGAGATGTTCATGAACGATGACCGTCTGTCCAGCCAACGTGTTCCGCCACCGCGTTTGATCCAGTTGAAACTTCCTGTTCGCTAGCGTCACCGTATTGTCGTTGCTCACCGTCCGCTCATGCTGGACACTGAAGATCCAGTCCAAATCTTTGCGACGGATTCGTACGAACGCACTGCCTTTCTGGGCCGCCGGCACGGCAAACTTATCGTTGAACTCGGCAATGTAGCAAGTGCGGAGAAACTCGTTGGCTTTCTCCAGATCCGTGATCTCACGCAATCGTAGTTCCTGCGGGAGCCGACCTTGCCACGTGCGAAAGTTTCGCTCCGACCGACCCCTGGCTTGCGGCGAATAAGCAGGAATCATTTTCACGCCGAGTTCTTGTAAAGCGCGGCCGACCTGCGTTGGACGGCTTGCATCGATTCGTTCCCCGCGTTTCGGAGTGACAAAGAAATGTCCTGCACGATCGCTGTATAGCGAGCAGAACACACCTCTCGTTTCGATCACCTGGCGTAGCGCCGCCATGACGGTCTGGGTGCATTCAGCCTCCACCAATTGCGCATAATAGATCTCGCTTGTCGCATCGTCCAGGATCACGATCAGCTCGTAATACCGGTTGTCTTGAAACCATCGGTGTTCGCTGCCATCGATGTGAAGCATCATCCCTGCAAGAGATCGCCTTGGCCGCCGCTTGCGATGCGATCCGGGCTTCTTACGCTTCTTCACAAATCCTGCCGTTTGCAACGCCGTCTTCACCCAGCTGTAGCTCAGCTCGATTCCGTGCTCTTCTCGCAGCTTCTCGTGAAAGTGCCGCACGTTGAAGTCAAAGTACTGCTCACGATAGAGCTGCAGGACCTTCTCGACGGTTGCCATCGGTACCCGCTTCGGGCTGGGCTGACGTTTACGGTAGTCCCACAGACCCATGTAGCCATGTTGGTTGAGCCGCTCGCGCCAGCGCCGCATTGTGCGGTCGGTCACACCCATAATCTCCGCGGCTTCCCACCACTTCAGCTTTCCTCCAGCCGCCTTCAGTATCACTTCCTGCGCCTTCATCATCCGCTCCATTTCTGCGGGCGGGAACTGCTGTTCGATGGCTTCCACATCGACTAGCTTTTCCTACCCGCTGTCAAGCGGACATTTCACTTGCTAATTGAGGCGGACAATTCACATGCTACCTACACGATCTGTTAAACCGAAGATCAATCTGACAACTACTGTGTTATTGTGGGCACCGGGAGGTTGCGGCCTTCCGATGAAGCTCACATTCTTGATCTTGATTGTTGCGGCCAATACCGTACCCGCCCAGAATAAGCCTCCCGTCACCTTTCTCAAGCACGTCGAACCGATTCTCCAGCGCAAATGTCAGCATTGCCATCGGCCCTCACAA
>VBAB01000986.1 GCA_005888525.1 Alphaproteobacteria bacterium | reverse complement strand
TGCTCTGGGCTCGCGCCGCGGTCCTTCAAACCCCCGCTCATGGCGCGCCCCCGAGCGGTGCCTCAAGACGCTAGACGGTAAGGCGGCTTGTGCAGCCCAGCCGGCGAGATCGTGAACACTTCGCAACCCGTCTCAGTCACGCCCACCGTGTGCTCGAACTGGGCCGAGAGCTCGCGATCGCGCGTGACGGCGGTCCATCCGTCAGTGAGGATCTTCACGTGCGGCTTGCCGAGGTTGATCATCGGCTCGATGGTGAACAGCATGCCGGGCTCGAGCGCAACGCCGTCACCGGGCTCGCCGTAGTGCAGGATGTTGGGCCGGTCGTGGAACACGCGCCCGAGCCCATGGCCGCAAAAATCGCGCACGACGCTGCAGCGCTCGCGCTCGGCGAAATTCTGGATCGCGGCCCCGATATGGCCCGTGGTATTGCCCGGCTTCACCGCCGCCACGCCGCGCATCAGCGCCTCATAGGTGACCTCGATCAGCCGCTCCGCCCGGCGCGATACGTGGCCGACGGTGTACATGCGGCTGGTATCGCCGTGCCAGCCTTCGAGGATGAGCGTGACGTCGATATTGACGATGTCGCCCTCCTTCAGCGGCTTGGCGTTGGGAATGCCGTGGCAGACCACGTGATTGATGGACGTGCAGATAGCCTTGGGGAAGCCGCGATAGTTGAGTGGCGCGGGGATGGCGTCGTGCTCGTGCGCGAAGGCGAGGACAAGCTCGTCGAGCCGCTCGGTAGTGA
>VBAB01000251.1 GCA_005888525.1 Alphaproteobacteria bacterium | reverse complement strand
GGACCGCACGTCCGCTCAACTTGTCCGAACGGGGCAGAACCGAGAATGGGAAATCACGTTTCAGACGCTTACACTTTGGTCGTGACCAGTTGCTGCCGCTTTGATCTATTGGAGAAGACCCTACGCAGCTTCTACGCCCACGCGGACGTAGCGCCTCAAGAGCTGATCGTGGTGGAAGACTCCGCCGAGGAGCAAGTCCGAAACGTCGTCGACGCCCTAGCCGTGCCCGCCAAGACACTCATCCGTGGCGCCCGCCTCGGGCAGCTGCAGGCGATCGATTACGCATATGCGCACGTGAAGACCCCGCTCATCTTTCATTGCGAGGACGACTGGCTTTTCATCCGCAGCGGGTTCCTCGGCGACTCGGCGAAAATACTTCAAACCCGAAGCAACGTTAGCATGGTTGGACTTCGGCCTCGCTCGGAGCTGAACCCGCTGGTGCGCAACACCGCAGTCCAGTGGCTCGGTGAAGTCGCATATCTGGAGCTGGATCCGAGAATGCATCCTGAACACTTCAGCTACTCCTTCAATCCGGGCCTGCGGCGTCTCGCCGACTACCGTCGGCTTGGGCCCTATGCGCCGTTGGGTGAGGAGTCCGATGTGTCCTATACCTTCAAGAAAGCGGGATACCATATAGCCAACCTAGCGATTCCTGCGGTGCGCCACATCGGTGATGGACGCCACGTCGATGACCCGAACTTCGCACCCCGGCAACGCAATCTGATCGGACGCCTCGCGCGGTCCGCACACAAGCGGCTGAAGCGATTGCGCCGGTATGCCGGAAAATAATGGCACTTTACTCCAACCTTGCCGTCCACATTTTCTTTCTCTAGCGATCCGCACGAGACTGTGAGTGAGCCTGAACAACTGCATCATACAGCTTTCTGCCTGCGCCCGTCACACGCCCCTCGACGATAGCTATGGGCGTGAAGTCCAAGAGCGCGGTGTTGCTCGTGCCGTCAGTCGAGTAGATCCAAAACTCCGTCGACCCGTATGTCTCTTGCCTCTGCGGCGGCCCCATAATTTCCAGTATCTGATCGCGCGTCATCCCCGCCCGCACGCTTTCGAAATTCGAGGTCCGCATGGTCGCAGGATTGGCGCAACCGCTCAGCAAGAGGAATACCAAAAGACCGTATAGCAGCGGTGGACGGTGACTTCTCATGCCTGTGTCAGCTTTTTTCTTTCATCAGATCGCCTCTTCGCTTTTCATCGTTGTTCACTGTCGGCTGCGCCCAGAGCACTTGGATGCACCCCATAGCCAGCATTACCGCCTTCCAACTGCCTCTTCCATCGTGAGGCAACGCTGCTCCACAACCCGCGATTAGCCTCAGGGGCGTCCTGTGGCACGCAACCTGACTGCTAGCTGACAAGCGACGCAAAAAAGTCGGCAGGAGTGTCGTCAGCGCAGTTGTAATAGACGATCCCTGATCTGCTCCTCGCCCGCGTCAATCCGCCTACGCCCTGGAGCGAACTTGCATTCAGTTCTTCGAAGTCCCGTCGCGTCCGACTACTATCGACGGTCGCACCGTTTACTGCTCTTTCTCATTGCCGCACACGTGATTCTCATGACGCTGTTCCCGTGGATTGCCCGCCTGCCGGGGGCCGTCTGGGACGACATGCTAGAGGCGTGGGCATGGGGTAAGCAATTCGAGCTCGGATACTATAAACATCCCCCACTCTATGCGTGGGTCGCTGGAACCTGGCTGCAAATCGTTCCGCGAGCAAATCTCAGCTTCTACTTCCTCTCTGCCCTGAACATCGGACTCAGCTTGGTCGGAATTTGGCGTCTGTCCGGCTTGTTACTTGGAAAATACGCACGGTTCCCGGCAGTGTCGCTCTTACTGTTTGCGCCTTCTCACCACTACATTGCGACGAACTGCAATGCCAACACCATCCAGCTATCGCTGTGGCCATGGGCGGCATTCTTTTTTGTTAGATCCCTGCAAACAAACAGTTGGAAAGACGGCGTTTTCTTTGGTGCTCTCGGGGGCTGCGCGCTGCTCGGCAAATACTATTCGGTTCTCTTCTTGGCATCCTGCTTCGTTGCTGCGCTCCTCCATCCCAATCGGCGATCGTACTTCCGGTCCGCTGCACCCTACTGCGCTATTGTCGCATGCGTGGTTCTTTTTGCCCCGCATGCATTGTGGGCCTGGGAGAATGGGTTAAGCACGGTTCAGTACGCGCTTGCCAAAAGTCAACGGCCCGCATGGGTCAATATATACAGCGCTGTTGGGACCAGCGTGGCGGCCGTCGCGGCCAATGCAGTTGGCACCGTGGTTCTCGTCGCAACACTTGGGCGACGCTGGCGGACACTCGTTCCTCGCATTCGTCGCTCTTGGATAGCACGTGAGAACCTCTGGCTTACGGTCCTTGCCCTTGGCCCGCTCGTCCTCACGATCCTGCTCGGCATCGTGGGTTACGTTAAGATCACGCCGAATTTCCTGATCCCGACCGTTTACATGTTGCCATTAATCGTGTGCCGCGCACTTGGCCCTGCGCTGACGGGCGCTCGCGTACAAAACATCACCCGGTGGGCGGGAGCATTCATGCTCTTCGCGCTCGCGGTATCTCCTATCATCGCTTACATGTCCATCGTCTTTCATTTTGAGGATAGGGAGCAGATCAGCCCGCAGGTTGCCAGGGCGGCGACCAAGGTGTGGCACGAGCGCATGTCAACTCCGCTGCGAATTGCCACGGGAACCGAAGCGTTTTCTCTCGCCCTGCCGTTCTACAGTCCGGATAGCCCAGATGAGTTTACCCACTACAATCTTACGCAGGCACCATGGATCACGCCCGACCGCATCGCACGCGAAGGCATCCTCTACGCTTGTATGTCGAAGGATCTCACATGCCTTGATGCCGCCAGGACCTTTGCGACCACGCAGACCACCCAATCGTCCTTGACGTTCCAAAACATCTTTTGGGGATTGCGCGGCCCCGTGATTGAGATCGTTTTGATCATGACGCCACCGCGCAAAAAATAGGTTTTAGCCCTGGCCGGCGAGCTGGTTCTGTTGGCCGATGGGCGCTTCAAGATGGCTAGTTCGCCGGATATAGTCCGCGCGGCAGCACGCTGAGCGAAGCCTAGGCGGAGGTTAAGAAGACGCTAGACGGCAATCGGCCTTTCGTGCTCCGGCCGCGTTTCAGAGCCGCCAGGTTCATTCCAAATTCATTCTGCGGAGTGGTATCGAGGGCGCGGTCAAGATGAGGGCTGCCATGCCACTGCCGCATTAGAGGCTGGCGGTCCTATTTTTCCCCGGAATGAGCCAGGTATGCCTCGCCCACCGTCCGACGTCGGCGCAGGACACTTCATCGTTCGAGGTGTTTGCGGACGCGTGATCGCCAGGGCTTCAACACCGCAACGGCCAACACAGCGGCAGCGATATTGGCCGCCGCAGCGATGATGAAGGCCATATCCCAGCTCCCGGTCAGCTTGTGGATTGAGCTGGCGTAGGGAACTAGCAGCGCCGCTGTGCCTTTGGCCATACAGCGGACCCTCGTTGGTGGTTGGGAATTTGACCGTAGATCTCACCCCAGGCAAAGAACACGAGTCCACTCAGCAGCACGAACCAGAAGGGGTCGTGGCCCCAGAGGTACAAGTAATAGATTCCCACGCCCTCGATTCCAAAAGCGATGAACATTGCAAAGCTCTCGGCCTATATGATCCGAGAGCCAACCAAGGAACGGTCTCGTCAAACCATTCAATGTGCGGTCGAGAGTGGCAGCGAAACGCCAGCAAAATGCGGTGCGTCTTGCTGGCCTTCGCGCGTTGCTGCGTCTCATTGAACGCTATACAAACGGACTCCCCATCCGCCAGAGCATCGCAGTGGCTTGGGCATTCGAGGTATCCGGTCCGTGACAGAGCATGCAAATGGCTGAACCGGGCCGCGAGGGGCGACGGGTGCTCGTGACGGGGGCAGCGGGCTTCATCGGCTTCCACCTGGCCGCGCGCCTGCTCGGGGCCGGCGCTGTCGTGCACGGCCTGGACAATCTCAACACCTACTATGACGTGGGGCTGAAGCGGGCTCGGCTCGCTCAGATCGGCCCGCACGAGCGGTTTGCCTTCTCCCACCTCGACATCACCGACTACGACGGCCTGCGGGCGCTATTGGCGGACTTCCGCCCCGATTGCGTCGTGCACCTTGCCGCGCAGGCTGGGGTGCGCCATTCGCTCGACCATCCCCGCGCCTACGTGAGCGCCAACCTCGATGGCTTCCTGGGCGTGCTCGAGGCGTGCCGCGCGCACCCGGTCCGCCATCTGATCTACGCCTCCTCGAGCTCGGTCTACGGGGCCAACAGCAAGGTGCCGTTCCAGGAGGACGATCCCGTCGTGGCACCCCTATCGCTCTACGGCGCCACCAAGCGCGCCAACGAGCTGATGGCCCAGACCTACGCCCATCTCTACGGCATCGCCTGCTCGGGCGTGCGCTTCTTCACGGTCTACGGCCCCTGGGGACGACCCGACATGGCCTGCTACGCTTTCACCAAGGCCATCCTGGAAGGGCGCACGATCGATGTGTTCAACCACGGGCGCATGCAGCGCGATTTCACCTACATCGACGACGTGACGGAGGCGCTGGTGCGGCTCGTCGAGCTGCCGCCACGCGCAGGAGCCGACGGCGCGGCTTCGGCTGCACCGCACATCATCTACAATATCGGCAACCACACGCCCATCGAGCTCGAGCGCTTCATCGCCGCCATCGAAGCCGCGCTCGGGTGCAAGGCCGACAAGCGCTACCTGCCGATGCAGCCGGGCGACGTGCCGGCGACCTGGGCCGATGTCGAGCGGCTGTCGCGGGCGACGGGGTTTGCGCCGATGACCACCATCGAGGACGGCGTCGCGAAGTTCGTTGCGTGGTATCGGACTTATCACGGTACGCCGTGATGATCGAACCACGGCAGGGCGTGCGCCGCTGCCTTCAGGCTTGCTTTTGCAGCACCCGGCCGGCGACCGCGTCGAGCTTGGCCAGCAGCGCCGGGTCGCGCGCCTCGTGCGGGGTGATGATGGCGACGTCGAGGGCGCGGTCGGAGCCGATCGGACACGGCGGATGCTCGCGCGGGAAGTCGCGGGCGAGTTGCTCGATCAGGCCATGCGCCCTGTCGACGTTGGCGTGCAGCACCTTGATGATGGCGGCAACGTCCACCTCGGCGTGGTCGGAGTGCCAGCAGTCGTAGTCCGTCACCATGGCGACCGTCGCGTAGCAGATCTCGGCCTCGCGCGCGAGCTTGGCCTCGGGCATGTTGGTCATGCCGATCACGTCGCAGCCCCAGCTGCGGTAGAGATTGCTTTCCGCTCGCGTGGAGAACTGGGGGCCCTCCATCACGAGATAGGTGGCCCCGCGCGTGTAGGCAATCCGCTGCGCCTTGGCCGCCGCCTCGATCAGATCGACCAGCGCCGGGCTCACCGGGTCAGCCATCGACACGTGGGCGACGCAGCCGGGACCGAAGAAGCTCTTGGAACGCGCGAAGGTGCGGTCGATGAACTGGTCGACCAGCACGAAATGCCCCGGCGGCAGCTCCTCTTTCAGGGACCCGCAGGCCGAGACGGATACCAGGTCGGTGACACCAGCACGCTTGAGTGCGTCGATGTTGGCGCGGAAGTCGATCGCCGACGGCGGCACCTTGTGGCCGCGGCCGTGGCGGGGCAGGAAGCGGATCGGCAAGCCGTCGAGCTGCGCGAACAGGATCTGGTCGGAAGGCGCCCCCCAAGGCGAGCGCACGTCTTCCCAGTGCACGTTCTTCAGCGCGGGGATGTCGTAGAGCCCGCTGCCGCCCACGATGCCGAGCACGGTCCTGGTCATGGCGGGTTCTCCTGGAGCCTGCGGTGGACCCGTTGCGCGACCAGCCTCCAGTGCCGCCCGCGAGCGGAGACTGATAGTCCACCCAAGTTGCAGGCACAAAGAAAAAGAGCAACTCCGGGGCATCCGCGGCGCGGTTGGCCGTCTATGCGAGCTCAAGTCCTGGCTTGCGCGGACTCCGTCATGCGGGTGGCGATCAGCTGCTCGATATGGCGCTGCTTACGGCCGGCTTTGAAGACATTGTGGATCTCGAAGGGGTCCTCGTAGGGCGGTTTGACGATGAAGTCTCCCGTTCCCCAACCGAGGAGTCCGAGCCCGAGCAGGCGGTGCCGGAAGAGATCGTCCGGCAGCCTCCGCACCACCATCCCCTCCGTGTTGTAGGCATGGCCGGTCGCCTGACCGATCCGGTGCTCCTCGATGACCTGGCCGGGCGAGAACCGCCACCAGGTGAAGTGATCGACGAAGACGATGACGAACAGCCAGATCAACATCAAAAGGACGGAGAACGTCAGATAGAACGCGAGATTGAGATGCAC
>VBAB01000250.1 GCA_005888525.1 Alphaproteobacteria bacterium | reverse complement strand
CGGGATGACAACATTACTCCAGCGTCTCCATGAGGCCCTGTAGCAGGCGGGTGCCGGGCTCGATGGAGGAATACAGCAGGTGCTCGTGGTTGGTGTGGGCGCCGTCGCCGTCGACGCCCAGGCCGTCGAGCGTGGCGATGCCTTTGGCGGCGGTGAAATTGCCGTCGGACCCGCCGCCAGAGAGCCCGTCGCTCTGCAGCTCCAGGCCCAAGCGCTCGGCGACGGCCACGGCCTTGGCGAATAGGGCCTCGACGTGCGGTCCGCGCACGAAGGGCGGGCGGTGGATGCCGCCGGTCACAGTGATCTCGACGTCGGCGTCGGAAGCCTCGAGCTCGCGGAACCTGCGCTCCATCTCCGCTGCGGCATCGAGATCGCGCACCCGCAGGTCGGCATTCGCCGTGCAGTGCTCGGGGATGACGTTGACGCCGGTGCCGCCGCTGACGAGGCCGACGTTGGTGGTGATGCCGCGCTCGTAATCCGTGAAGCCCTCGATCTTCAGGATCACCTCGGCCATGGCGCGGATGGCGCTCCTGCCCTTGTGGTGCGCCGCTCCCGCGTGTGCCGGCCGGCCATGCGCACGGACTACGAACCGACCCGTGCCCTTGCGTTCCGTGACGATCTTGCCGCCGCCGCGCTTGGGCTCGGTGACGAGCACGTAGCGATTGCGCGCGCCTTCCTGCTCGATTGCCTTGCGCGAGCCGACGCTGCCGATCTCCTCGTCGGGATTGAACAGAAACGTGAGCGGCAGCGGCGTCGCCACTTTATCGCGTGCCAACTGCCGGAAGGCAGCGACAGCCAAAACGAGCCCGCCCTTCATGTCGTAGGCGCCGGGGCCGTAGACCTTGTTGCCGTCGCGGCGAAAGGGCAGGGGGCCGGCCAGCGTGCCGATAGGGTGCACGGTGTCGGCGTGGCTCAACACCAGGATGCCGGGCTCGTTGCGCCCAGGATCGCAGCGCACACGCAGCATGTCGCCGAACCGGCCGTCGTCGGTCTTGAAGCGCTCGAGCGTTGCGCCGGTGCCCTCGAACCAGCCAGCGATCACGTCCAGCACGCGGTTGACGCCGGCGACGTCGCTGGTGGGGCTCTCGATGCAAGTAATGCGCTCGATGTCGGCGAGTATGGCGTCGCTGTCGATGCGGCAATCCAGGAAAGAGGGCATTGTTTGCTTCCCACCGCGCTTGTTTAGAGCGAGACCGTTCCTGATGGAAGCCACCCGCGCCCCAACGCAAGACAGTACCGAACCATCGACAACCGGGCCGAAATCATGGCGCTCGAACAGCGGCAATGCCGGCGGACCACTCGGATATCCGGCACTCTACGGTCTCGCGGTGGTCGGCATCGCTGGGGCTGCTGGCCTACTCGCCGCAAGGGGCTTCGGAGGAACTGGTACATGACATCATAGCCGCGCACTCGCGCTCCCCGTCGCTTTTCCCCGCCAATGACGTCCTAGACGCGGTACTTTTCGATGTCTTCGCCGGCGTCCTGCTTGCGCTTGAGCCAGGTGGCCATGCGGCCCCGTCCCGACCATGTATCGCCTGTAACGGCATCACGGTACTTGACCTTCACTTCCGAGCGGCTCTCGTCAGCGTCGTCTTCAGCGCTCCGTGTGCCGACGTCTGGTTCCTCTCGACACTCGCGCTTCAGGTAGGCAACGTTGTTTGGAAGCATGACGACCAATTCCCAGCCTTCTTCCCCAGCGTCGCATAGTAGGTCGATGTCGTCGCTCTTACGCGACAGATCATTCAGACCGATCTTCCTGTATTCCCATTGAGTCATGAAGGTCCCCAAGTTGCGTAACGGATAGCAGTGCATGCTAGTGAGTCTGAGGCGTTCAGAGGATTCGCTGAAGACGCGAAGCCGTGCATGCTTGGAGCATGAGAGCAGGGATCAGCATTACTGTCACGCTCGAGGATGACGTCGTGCTCATCGCTGCCGGCTCGCCGAGCAGTGACTCTGCTACTCGACCTTGCCCTGAACGCCTTTGTCGTCGCCGTCCGGGCAGGTACAGAGGGTGCCGACGCGACGCGCCTTGCCCAATTCACATGCGCCGGCCGCTGTGGTGCATTTTCTTCCGTTCTTCTTGAACGGGTTCCCCCGATCGCTCGGCGGCGGGCCGCCGAAAGGCCGCTCCTCGGTGGTCCGCTGCGGTGGAGGCCCGCCGAAAGGGCGCTCCTTGTCGTCAGCGGCCCATACGCAGGCCGCGGAAATGCCAACCGCGACAGCGGCCGCCATAGCTGCAACGGGCCCGAGCCATTTCATCGCATCTTATCCTTAGCCAAGACTGAGAGCCCGCGCCGCGACGAGTATAGCAAAAAGCTCCCGAGCCCGCCATGATGCGGGCACAAGATTGAGGCCGATCCGCGGAGCCACCCATGCCAATTGAGGACGCCGATCGCAAGCGGATCGTTCAGGCGATCCGGACCTACATCGCCCGGGAGCGCATATCGCGCGAAGAGTTCGCCCGGCGCACGCGGCTCGGCAAGTCGACGGTCGACAAGCTCGTAGTCGGGATCTTCTCCGAGAAGACGATCCTGCAGATCGAGGCGCAGACGAAGATCAGCCTGCTTGGCAGTAGCCCCGCGGTCGAGGCGGCCGGAGACGACTTCGGCAGATACACCAAGGAAGACACCAAGAACTACATCGGCGAGTACGTGTTTGCGCGGCCATCCTTTCATGAGGACGGCCTGATCCATGCTTTTCACATGGAGATCGTGTGGGACCGCGAGGCTTCGGCGCTGCTGGTCAAGGAAGTTGCAGCCGGCAAGAAAGTGCCCCCGCAGTTCGGAAAGATCTATATCCCGCGTGCCTCCATGCACCTGTTCATCCTGTCCAACGAGCAGGGCTGGCTGAAGGAAGTCATCTTCTCGCAGATCGATGTCTACAAGCGCATGAAAGGCATCATGCTGACCATGGGGCACGCGTTCGCCAACGTCTACACGCCTGTGGCCATGCCGGCGATCATGAACAAATACGACAAGATCGATGCCAACATGGTGGGGAAGATCGATCCGCGCTCGCGCATGTATGAGGAATACAACCAGGATCTGCTGGCGGTGGAGCAGAGCCAATACGCCAAGTGGATCCGCCTGAAGCAGATCTGACCCCGCTGGCGAAGCGTCGGGCACCGTCGGCATGACCGGGGAGTCGGGACTTTCCTGAATTTGCAAGGTCTTTCCTGGCGCGGAAAACCGACGCGAAAAGCGGCCACTTCCGAAGATGGGCGCGGAAAGGGCGGGGACCTAGAGTTCTCCTACGAGCTCGTGCACAGCGAGCTCCCAACCCGACGACAGGAGAACAGCCATGAAGACCATCGTGTCAGCCCTGATCGCCATCTCGGTCCTCGCCGGCATCGCGGCGCCCTCGAGCGCCTTCGACGCCAAGAGCTTCTATGAGCAGCTCGATCGCACCGGCGCCAACTGAGCCCAATCACCAGAGCCCGAAAAAGATGCGCAGGGTAATCATCGCCAAAGCGCTTGTCCTCACGGCCCTCGGCTTGTACCTGGCCATGGGCATAGGCGGAGCCCTAAGATCCGGAGCCGATCCGGCGCCCCCGATGGCAACAGCGCATCACGAGCACTTGCGCTGAACGCACTAGATGTGAGCGAGATCGTTCCGGATGGAAGCCCCGGGGGCTTCCATCCAGCAACGTGATTCTCGCACAGCGATAGGCGAGGGCGGCAAAATCTCGATCTCTCCAAACCGAGTGGTGCAGGGGGACGATGTCATGATAGCGTTGATCCACTCGTCGCTTGTTGTGGCGTTGCAGGGGAAGGCACCGGGGCACAGATGTTCGATCGTCTACTGCTGTGTACTAGTCTACTCGGCCTCAGCATAACCCTGGCACAGGCGCAGCCCTCTCCTGCGCGACCGACACCGGAAGCTTGTCAGGTGAACTCCGCTGAATCGTTGCCTGAGCTCGAAAAGCGCAGGCAGGCCCTCGAGCGGGACGTCGCTCAGCAGGCCATAGCCGTAGAGCGCATTTCCAAGCGCAAGGATGGCAAGGCTGGGGTCGACGCCGACGCCCGCGCCAAAGAGCTCGGCGCAAACCTGCGCTCGAGACAGGAAGATCTGTTGGAAGTGCTCTTCCGCATCGAATGCGTACGGGCTGCCGGCGACGTGCCCGAGCCGCAATCCCGCGCCCCCTTCAAGCGCCCAGGACAAGCAAAGGACGCCATAGAGGTTACCACCTACTACGCCACCAATCGCAAGCCGACGGGCAGCGTCGAGCCCGCCAACGTCTATGGCGCCGTCTTCGAGAGTACGCTCCAGTATGGCCGCGCCATCGTCAGTATTCCTCCTAGTCACACGCCTGGCAAGCTCGAGTTGCCATCTCTGTGGAAGCTCGAGCGCGATGTCGACCCGAGCAAGCACTTCGTCTTGAAAGCAGTGATACCGCTGAACGCG
>VBAB01000249.1:1920-7606 GCA_005888525.1 Alphaproteobacteria bacterium | reverse complement strand
GCCGCAACCGGCGATCGTCCAGCCCGTGTGCGCCAAGCAATCGCCGCCGGCAAACACATCCATATCGAAAAGCCGACAGCGCCCACCGTCGACGAAGCGATGGAGCTGGCGCGCCTGGCGCACAGGGCCCGCGTGAAACACGGCGTCATCCAGGACAAGCTGTTCCTGCCCGGGTTCGCAAAATTGCTGTTCGTGAAGAATGCCGGCTTCTTTGGCCGTGTTCTCTCGATCAAGATCGATGCCGGGTCCTGGGTCTTCGACGGCACGACGCAGGAATGCCAGCGCCCGAGCTGGAACTACAAACGCGCCGAGGGCGGCGGTATCGCGCTCGATATGATGGCGCACTGGCGCTACATGATCGACCGGCTGGCTGCGCCCGTGACCGGCGTGAGCGCGTTGATGTCGACCGCCATCCCGCAGAGGGTAGACGAGCGTGGGCAGCCCTACACCGTTGACGTCGAGGACACCTCGCACGCGCTGCTCAAGCTCGCCGGGGGCGCTGTCGGCGTCATCACCAATAGCTGGGCCACACGCGTGCGCCGGGACGACACGATGGTGGTGCAGATCGACGGCACGGCGGGCTCGGCAGTCGCCGGTCGCATGCGCTGCTTCACGCAAAGCGCGGTCAACACGCCGGAAGCCTTCTTCGGCGGCGGCCGGCCCGCCAACATGGACTTCCTTGCGCAATGGCAGGAGGTGCCCGATACCTTGCCGGTCAAGAACCCGTTCCGGCATTGCTGGGAAGCGTTTCTGCGCCACGTCGGCGAGGATGCGCCCTATGTGCCGACGCTGGTGGAAGGTGCAAAGGCAGTGCAGCTCGCCGACTTGGCGTATCGCAGCGTCGCCGAAGGCCGGTGGATGTCGGTGCCCGAGTTGCGTCTGTAAACCGCGGCGGTTGTCGGAGCTGGCCGCGCGCGCAACGGAGTTTCCAATGCAAGAGCTTGCGACGGGCTACGGTCTCATCGAGGCCCCGGTCTGGGACCCGGCTCACGGCCTCTATTTCAGCGACGTGCTCGGCGGCGGCATCCACCTGCTGGATCGCAAGGACAAGGTCTCCCTCGCCGTCCCGAAGCGGCGCGGCATCGGCGGCATGGCGTTGCACGCCGACGGCGGCCTTGTTGCGGGCGGCCGTGACATCGTGCATGTGAGCCTCGCCGACCACAGCATGAAAGTACTGCTCGATCGGAAAGCCGCCGACGATGCGGTCGGATTCAACGATCTGACGACCGACGGCACCGGGCGCATCTACGTGGGCTCGATCGCCTTTGCCATCTTCAAAGGTGAGGAGATGAAGCCGGGCAACCTCTATGTCATCGATTTGGATGGTAAGGCCCGCAAGATCTCCGACGGCATCTTACTGACGAACGGCCTCGGCTTTTCGCCCGATGGTCGGCTGCTCTATCATTCCGACGCCCGGCGCGAGCTCGTCCGCGTCTACGACGTTGGTGACGATGGCGCCGTCGGCCACTGGCGCGCCTTCGCCGCCATGGGGCCTGGCAGCGTTCCGGATGGTCTCAAGGTCGCGGTCGATGGTTCCGTCTGGGTCGCTGACGCGCACGGGGGCCGGATCGCCGTATTCGCGGCGGACGGACGGCATCTGCGCGACATACAGGTGCCGCGTCCAATGGTGACGAGTCTCTGCTTCGGTGGTGACGACTTGCGAGACCTCTATATCGTGACCGGCTCGCGGGGAGGCCCCAGCGAGAGTTGCGGCACGGTTTACCGGATGCGCAGCGACGTCGCCGGCCATCCGCTTCCCGTCGCTCGCGTGCGGATAGAACGCTGAGCGTCCGGTCGGGACGCCGTACGTTCGTCGATTGCCATTTCGAGCGTGAACTGACCGGCAGCAGCTCTTGCCGCCAGGCGCTGCGGCAGCGACAAGCGGACAGTGCGTCCCTCTCGCTCCTCGACGATGGCGCCGGCGCAGGCTTTCACGCGCCGCACGGATGGCGCAGACAAGGCACAGATCATCAGCGAAGTGCTGGACAAGCATCTGCCTGACGGCTATGCCGCGTCGCCAACGGGGCGCTCGTCGCTTACCTCAGACGCCACAGCATCAAGGGCACGCAGGCATTGCCGAGTTTGGGCATGGGCAGACACATGGGCTAAGGAGCTGTGCCACCAAAAAGCCGGGTGATTTCGGTCCACATCGGAGTATGGGGCACAGTCAGGTTGGCGCGCGGACCCGCGCTCCTCCGGGTTGGATCGGTCGACGAAAGGGCCAGGAAACATGCAGCGACGCAGGTTCTTGACGTTGTCGGCGGCGGCAGCAGCCAGTGCAGCCCTTCCGCTGGCGGCGCGCGCAACCGTACCGAAGCCCTACAGCTGGGACGCCGGTCCGCCTATGGACAGCGCCGTGTCGTTCATCAGATGGATGGTCGAGAACCGCGGCGAGGAGCCGAGATACCTGCGCGCGCGCTTCGAGCGGTTCCAGAACATGGTAGGGCACGTCGACCTGTGGGAGGCGCGCAACAAACGGGCGTTCCTGATGACGCCGCGCGACGAGTTCTGCCTGCCCAGCGACCGCGGCGTGATCTACGACGTCAACTATCACAGCATCGGCTTCGGCGTGACCATCACCGGCCCGCGCGTGGTCGGCCGCATGACGAGCTCCATCGACGTCAAGATGGGCGAGAAGGTGCTCGAGATCGGCACCGGCTCGGGGTACCAGTCGGCGTATCTGTCCAACCTCACCGACAAGGTGTGGACCATCGAGATCATCAAGCCGCTGGCCGAGCGCACGCGCGCCCTGCACGACGCGCTCATTGCGCGCGGCTACACCGAGTTCAAGTCGATCAACAGCAAGCAGGCCGACGGCTACTACGGTTGGCAGGAGGCGGGGCCCTTCGACAAGATCATCGTCACCTGCGGCATCGATCACATCCCTCCGCCCTTGCTGCAGCAGCTCAAGACCGGCGGCATCATGGTGATCCCGGTCGGGCCGCCGGGCGCGCAGCACATCCTCAAGGTCGTCAAGGAGGAGACGGGCGGCCAGATCGCGGTCAAGCGCTCCGACATCTACCGGGGCATGCCGGTACCCTTCGTGCCCTTCACCAAGCTGGAAGGCGACAACATCAAGGGAACGCACTTCGGCAAGCGTTGAGCACGCCCCCGCATCCTTTGCCGCGCGGTCCCCTCTCCCCGTGAAAAATGAGGAGAGGGAGTCCTGCAAGGATCGCCCATGTCCCCCTACCCGCACCTCTTCCAACCCCTCGACCTCGGCTTCCTGACCCTCGCCAACCGCGTCGTCATGGGCTCCATGCACACGCGGCTCGAGACAATGGACCGACCGATCGAGCGCATCGCCCGCTTCTACGTGGAGCGGGCGAGGGGCGGCGCCGGGCTCATCATAACAGGTGGGTTCTCGCCCAACGACGAAGGGTTGATGGAGCCTGGCGCGCCCATCTTCAACAGTGCCGAGCAGATGGCGGAGCATCGCCCTGTGACGGACGCGGTGCATGCCGCCGGCGGCAGGATAGCCCTGCAGATCCTGCACGCGGGCCGCTATGCCCGCATCCCCGAGGCGGTCGGGCCGTCCGCGATCGCTTCGCCGATCAATTCCAATGCGCCCAGGCGCATGAGCGAGGCCGATATCCTGCGCACCATCGAGGACTACGCGGCGACTGCGGTGCTGGCGCGCGAGGCCGGCTACGACGGCGTCGAGATCATGGGTTCGGAAGGCTATCTCATCAACGAGTTCACCGCGCCGCGCACCAACGACCGCACCGACGCCTGGGGCGGCAGCGTCGAGAACCGGCTGCGTCTGGGCACGGAGATCATGCGACGGGTCCGCGCGCGGACGGGGCGCGACTTCCTCATTATTTTTCGTGTGTCCTCGATCGATCTGGTGGAGGGCGGCCTGACGGCCGAGGAGATTGTCGCCGAGGCCAGGGCCGTGGAGGCCGCCGGCGCCGACATCATCAATCAGGGCATCGGCTGGCACGAGGCGCGCGTGCCGACGATCGCCCAGAAAGTCCCGCGCGCGGCCTGGGCGTTCGCCGCACGGCGGCTGAAGGAGGCGGTGCGCATCCCCGTCATTGCCTCGAACCGCATCAACACCCCCGAGGTCGCTGAAGCGATCCTGGCGCGCGGCGACGCCGACCTCGTGTCGATGGCGCGGCCGATGCTGGCCGATCCCGAGTTCGCCAACAAGGCGCGCGAGGGCCGCGCCGACGAGATCAACGTGTGCATCGCCTGCAACCAGGCCTGCCTCGATCTGATCTTCTCCAAACGGGTGGCGACCTGCCTGGTCAATCCGAAAGCCGGTCGCGAGATCGAGTTCGATGCCCCCGCGCCCGTTGACCCCAAGCGCATCGCCGTCGTCGGAGCCGGGCCGGCGGGCCTCGCCTGCGCCGTCACCGCGGCCGAGCGCGGGCACGCCGTGACGCTCTACGAGGCGCAAGGGAGGATCGGCGGCCAGCTCAATCTCGCCCGCAACGTGCCGGGCAAGGAGGAGTTCGACGAGACGCTGCGCTACTATGGCCGCCGCATCGAGCGGCTCGGCGTCGCCCTGCAGCTGGGGCGAAGGCCGGAGGCCGACGAGCTGGCGACCGCAGGCTTCGATGCGGTCGTGGTGGCGACCGGGGTCATCCCTCGGGTGCCCACCATACCCGGTATCGGCCACGCCAAGTGCGTGAGCTACGTCGACATCCTCAGCGGTGCGCGCCAGGCCGGCCCCGTCGTGGCGGTCATCGGCGCGGGCGGGATCGGCTTCGATGTCGCCGAGTTCCTCACCTCGGCGCCCCAGGAGGTGGCGGCTGCGCCGGAGCACTTCCGGGCCGAATGGGGCATCGACACGGCAATCGCCGGCAGGGGTGGGCTCGGCCGGGAGGCCGCCGCGGCGCCCGGCCGCCAGGTGGTGATGCTGCAGCGCAAGCCCGGACGCATGGGCCGCGGCCTCGGCGTCAGCACCGGCTGGGTGCTGCGGCTGCTGCTCGCCAAGCGCAAGGTCGCGCAGGTGTCGGGCGTCACCTACGGCCGGATCGACGATGCCGGCGTGCACATCTCCGTGGAGGGCGTGGAACGCGTCGTGTCGGCCGACACCGTCGTCGTCTGCGCCGGCCAGGAGCCGGAGCGCTCGCTCTATGACGCGCTCGTCGCCCGCGGAGTTGCGGCGCATGTGATCGGCGGGGCCGAGCGCGCGGCCGAGCTCGACGCCATGCGCGCCATCGACCAGGGCACGCGGCTGGCCTACAGCTTCTGAGATTGCCCAAAAGGGAGAAGCGGGATGACCGACCGGTATGCCCATTACAAGTCCCTGAAGTTCGGGCGTCCGCGCCCGCGCATCCTCGAGGTGATCCTGTCCAAGCCGGGCAAGCTCAACGCGCTCGATGCCGACGGCCATCGCGAGCTGGCGGAGGTGTGGCGCGACATCGACCGCGATCCCGACGTGTCGGTGGCGGTGCTGCGCGGCGACGGCGGCGTCTTCTCCGCCGGCGGCGATCTCGGCATGGTCGAGGTGATGGCCAACGACTGGGCGACGCGCACGCGCGTGTGGAAGGAGGCGGGCGACCTCGTCTACAACGTCATCAACTGCACCAAGCCGATCGTGGCGGCGATCGAGGGACCCTGCGTCGGTGCCGGCCTGGCAGCGGCCATGGTGGCCGACATCACGGTAGCGGGCCGCAGGGCGCGCATCATCGACGGACACACGCGGCTCGGCGTCGCAGCCGGCGACCACTCGGCG
>VBAB01000249.1:0-1836 GCA_005888525.1 Alphaproteobacteria bacterium | reverse complement strand
GGTGGCCGACGACGGCAAGGTGGTGGAGACGGCGCTCGGCGTCGCCGAGCGGCTGCGCGACGGGCCGCCGGCGGCGATCCGCTGGACCAAGCACGCGCTCAACAACTGGCTCAGGATGGCGGGTCCCACCTTCGACGCCTCGCTCGCCATGGAGTTCATGGGCTTCTCGGGGCCGGAGGTGCAGGAAGGCCTGGCGGCGCTCAAGGAGAAGCGCCGCCCCAAGTTCGATCCGAAGGACCCGTTCTGATCGAGGCGATATGTTTCACGTGAAACATCAATGTATTGGTTAATAATATTAATTTCTATCCTGAAGATCGGCAGCCGGCGGCAGAGGCAAGCCGGCCGCCGGATGCGACGTCGGAGCTCGACGCCGCATTGCACTCCCGCCGTGCCGCGCGGCACCGCCGCTCCCCGCTTCTTTCCGCCAATCCGCGGCAGTCTCATGTCGACCAAACTCCAGTCCCAGGGCATGCACCGCATTACGCTGGTGGGGGCCGAACGGCAGAATTCGGTCGATTTCCGGCAGGGTGTGCTCGGCATGCCCCTGGCGTTCGAGCAGACCCCGCCGGCGCCACCCGTGCCGACGTGCTTGCGCGAGGCCCACGACACCCGACTTGCCCACGGTGCCAATAATATCGCCGATGAGCATTTGGCCGACGCCATCGAGCCACCCTCGCGCAAGCCGGCGGCCGCCGGCAAAAAAATAGACTTGAACGCGAAGGCGATTTCGCGAGAGTTTAGAGCTGGATCATGCCATGGTGGGAGGAGTAGCGCGTACCTGAAAATGCCCCTATGAGCTGGCAGCCGTCCAACGATCCCATACTTGGTGACGCACGTTCCTGCGACGCCATCGAGCACGTCATCGTGCCGCGCGCCCGCGACCTCGGCGGCTTCGAGGTGCGCCGTGCCCTGCCCGCGGCCGAGAAGCAGATGGTGGGCCCCTTCATCTTCTTCGACCAGATGGGACCGGCCGAGTTCCTGATCGGCGCCGGCATCGACGTGCGCCCGCATCCACATATCGGCCTGGCGACGGTCACCTATCTTTTCGAGGGCGAGGTGTTCCACCGCGACAGCCTGGGCACCTCGCTCGCCATCCGGCCGGGCGAGGTCAACCTGATGACGGCCGGCCGCGGCATCGTGCATTCCGAGCGCGAGACCACGCAAGCCAAGCAGGCGACGCGGCAGCTGTTCGGCATCCAGGCCTGGGCGGCGCTGCCCAAGTCGCACGAGGAGGCGGCACCGGCCTTCGCCCATCATGGCACCGACGAGCTGCCGCGCATCGCCGGTGAGGGCAAGCGCGTGCGCCTCGTCATGGGCGCCGCCTACGGAGCGCGCTCACCGGTGGAATTTCCGCACGAGAGCCTGTTCGCGGAAGTCGTCCTGGCGCCGGGCGCCGTGCTGCCGCTGGACCCCGATTACGACGAGCGCGCGGTCTATATCGCCTCCGGCGAGATCGACATTGCAGGCGACACGTTCACGCAAGGCAGGCTGCTCGTGTTCAAGCCCGGGGATCGCATCTCGATCCTGGCGAACACGCAGTCGCGGCTGGTGCTGCTGGGTGGCGAGCCTATGGACAGCGCGCGCCACATCTGGTGGAATTTCGTCTCGTCATCCAAAGAGCGCATCCAGCAGGCAAAAGAAGACTGGCGTCACAAGCGCTTTGCGCTCGTGCCGGGTGACGACAAGGAGTTCATTCCGCTCCCAGAGTGAAAATCCGTCGTGGGGGCGGTGTGGCTGGTGTGGGGGGAGCATGGAGTTGGTGTGGCTCCTGCAAGGTGCCGCCGGTCTGATTGGACCGATGCAATCCTGGCTGCGCGATCCGAGGCCGGGTGTCCT
>VBAB01000107.1:2487-25620 GCA_005888525.1 Alphaproteobacteria bacterium | reverse complement strand
GCCTGGTGGGAAGGATCTCGCCGTCGAACTTGAAGGTCATCTGCGTCTGCGGGTGCAGGGCGGTGGGCATGTCGATCGACACCGAGTAGCCCTCGGCGCAGGCGAAATGCACGTACTTGGCGGTCAGGTCGGCGCCGACGCGTGTGAGGAAGTCCTTGAGCGGCGCGCCTGTCCATTTGCCGATGGCGCTCCAGCCCTCGACGCAGATGAGCCGGGTGATCTGCGTCTCCTGCGGCTGGCGACCAGGCCGTCGACGATCAGCTTGTAGCGGTCCTCGTCGATGTCGGGCGCGGCCTCCTCGGGGTAGTAGCCGTTGAACGGGAAGGGGCGCGTGATGGCGCTCTCGGCATAGGTGGGCGCCAGCCGGTTGGGATTGAAGAGGCGAGCCTGCACCCAATCGTTGAATTGCGACACCACGCGCAGTGCCTTCTCGGCCGACCGCCCGTCGACGATTTCGCAACCAGTGAACAGCGTGAGCGCACCGAGGCTCGCGGCATTGCGCAGGAACAGTCGCCGCGACGGCTCGGGCAGCAGCTTGCTCGCGTCCCCGAGGAGGAGGCCGGTGTCGACACCCGGACCACGCCTGCCGGCTCGGCGCATGAGGTCCTCCTTCAGCGGCCGCGGATCATGGCGCGCAGGCTCCTGGGCACCAGCAGGGCCATGACGACATGGACGACGAGGAACAACACGATTGCCGCCATGGCGAAGAAATGCACGAGACGCGCGCCCTCGTAGCCGCCGAGCAGGGCAGCCAGTTCCTGCAGCTGCACGGGCTTCCACATGGCGAGGCCAGAGGCGACGATGACGACGCCGGCCAGCAGCACACCGGCATAGAGCGCCTTTTGCGCCGCATTGTAGCGGGCGAGATCATCGCGGCTCAGCCGGCCGGCGAGCGCGGCGGCGACATCGCGCACGACGTCGGCCGGCCGGATCGGCAGCAGCTGGCGCCGCAGGCGGCCCGTCGCCAAGCCGAGCACCACATAGACGAGCCCGTTGGCGACCAGCAGCCACATGGCGGCAAAATGCCAGAGCAGGCCGCCGGCCAGCCAGCCGCCCAGCGTGAGGCTGCCGGGAAAGGTGAACGCGAACAGCGGCGAGGCATTGTAAATCTGCCAGCCCGAGCCGATCAGGATCAGAACCGCCAACGCATTGATCCAATGGGTGATGCGCACGTAGAGCGGATGAATGACGGATTGCTCCGGCGGCTGGGCCTGCGTGCCGCTCGCGTCGACGGGGTTTGTATTGCCAGTGAGCGCCATGGGTGAGCAGTATCATATGTCAGCGTGCCGATCATGGCGGCAAACTTCGCGTGATCGGGCACGTGCGGATTAAACAGTGCCCTGGCGACGTCTATGTCCTGATAGTGCAGGACGGGAGGAAAACATGTCCGTAGGATTTCTGCGCGTGCTTGGAATGATTGCCCTGTTGTCGGCGCCGACCGCGTCGGTGCTGGCACAGGATGCGCCCGTGCGCGTGCGCGGCACGATCGACCGGGTCGAAGGCGACACGTACATCGTCAAGGCGCGCGGCGGCGCCGAGCTGAAGGTGACGCTGGCGGAGAAGGCGATGGTGGTGGCGCTGATCAAGGCGTCGCTGGCGGATATCAAGCAGGGCTCCTACGTCGGCGTCTCCGGCATGCCGCAGGCCGACGGCAGCCAAAAAGCGCTCGAGGTCCACATCTTCCCCGAGGCCATGCGGGGCGTCGGCGATGGACACCGCGGTTGGGACCTGCAACCGACGAGCACCATGACCAACGGCAATGTCGAACAGGCAACCGCTTCGAGCGATGGCCAGGTGCTGATGCTCAAGTACAAGGATGGGGAGAAGAAGATCGTCGTTTCGTCCGACACGCCGATCGTCGTCTACGTGCCCGGCGAGAAGAGCGAGCTCAAGCCAGGCGCCAGCATTTTCATCGCCGCCGCGGTCAAGCAGCCGGACGGCAGCCTGCAGGCGCCGCGCGTGAATGTCGGCCGAGGCGTCGCGCCGCCGATGTGAAAGCAAGCGCTGCGTCATTCCCGCTAGCGAGGCGCATGCACCTTGGGAGTATTGCGCGGAGACGGTGCCATGAAGCCAACCCGATCCAGTGCGCGGGCGCTTGCCTGCGCGCTCCTCGTCCAACTGCTCACTGTAGGCTCAGCGTTTGCCCAGCAGCCTTCCGTGACCATCGAGAAGCTGGTGACGGATGGCTGGGAGGTGGCCGGCTATATCTCCGCCTGGGAGAACCGATCGCTCATCCTGTTCAAGCACAAGGAGCACAAGCACCTCGTGCAGTGCTCCGTGCTGATCGACGTAATGCGCAACCCGCGCGTGGTCACGTATTGCTACGAGCTGAGGTGAGGTGCCAAAGGGAAAGTGCGCACGGACGCCATCAAGTGGGGAGCGACTATAGTAGGCTGCGCGACACCGTTTCCACCCCAGACGGTGCTCTTCGCCGCGAGGTCGCCCGCGCGCGCCGCCATTGTAATCGATGGTCGCAACGTTGCAAGGGATGGCTGTGGAAAACACAAGAGCCGCCGCGGCGGTGCGATCAGCCCTGAATCCGGCTCGATCCGCCCGCCTTGCGCTCCTGATTGCGCTGCCAATAGACGAAAAGCACGGTGACGAATGCCGTGAGGATCATGGTGGCGAGGATGTCGGGCCGCTTGATGAACGCCAGCCACACATTGATGCCCGCCTGCAGCGACGTCTGCCGGCCCACGAGCACCCCGTTGCCGACGATCACCACCAGGAAAACTGCTGCCGTGAGCGCGACAGCGATGGCGACCTGCAGGCTGCGCTTGAGGATGCGGGGGACGGTGAGCTTCTTTCCGGACACGACCAGAAGAGTTGTCTCGACCATGATGTTGCACTCCGTCTTGTTTGTGCGGACGGTACCTGACCGGCAGGCGAACTTCCATACCGCCATCTAGACAGCGCACAAGCGAAAGGCCCCGGAATCGACACCGGGGCCTGGACGCGACAAGGGGGTCAGACCCCTTGGGATAACCAGATTGCTTATCAGATTACGTGGAGGCAAGGGGTCTGATCCCCTTGGTTGCCGCCTCCCAGCTCAGATCGAGCCGTTGATCCAGTCCTGCAATTGCTTCTTCTGCGTCAAGGCGCCGACGCGCTCGGCAACCTTCTTGCCGCCCTTGAAGATCATCATCGTCGGCATGGCCTGGATGGCGTACTGCTGCGTGACGGCCGGGTTCTGATCGACATCGAGCTTGGCGACCTTGACCTTGCCCTTCATGTCGGCGGCTACCGCTTCCAGCGCCGGCGCCATGGCCTTGCACGGGCCACACCATTCGGCGAAGAAATCGACGACCACGGGCTCCGCCGACTTCAGCACCTCCTGGTCGAAATTGGCATCCGACACGACGTGAGTCGCTCCACCACTTGGCATTGGACCAGTCTCCTTTGGTTGCCCCATGAGGGCGCATGTGGGGAGGCACACACGGGGGAATGGGAATCGCTGCCGGGAACGTAGGGAGGGCCCCCTCACGCGTCAAGGTTGGCCGGGTCGAGTTGCCAGAGCCGCTGCTGCGCCGCATCGAGCATGTCCCCAGGAATCTCCATGATTCGCGGGCCGTCCGTCCAAAGAATGGCGGCCCTGACTGGCTGCTGCGCGAAAATGTGACTGACGGCCAGGCGGTAGGCCGCGAGTTGCAGCAGGTAGGCCTGCGCAACTTGGCGGACGTCTTTGGGGGGCGGCCGGTTGGTTTTGTAGTCGACGATCAGGATCGAATCCAAATCCCGCACCAGGCGGTCGATCTTGCCGGCGAGCCGCAGCGCAGGGCCGCGCCCCCGCGGATGGGGGATCTCGGCCACGATCGCGACCTCCGCCCGGGCCTCGGGGCCGAACAGCGCCGCGAACGCCGGCTCGCGCAGCACGGCGAGCGTCTCTGCAACGATGCTCTTGCGCACGGCGGGCGGTAGTTGCGTGGCGCGACTGGCGATGAAGTCTTTTGCGGCGGCGGCCCAGCGCTGCTTGGGCAGCGCCGGCAAATGCTCGAGCAGCGCATGAGTCAAGGTGCCGCGCAAGAAGCGCGCGTCCTCTGCGAGCGCCGATGGCGGCAGGATCGCCGGCTCGGCCAGCGGCCTGACGGGTCGCTCGACGCGCTCGCCCTCGGCATCGCTTTCGAGCGGCGCGAGCCTGGACGGGGCGAGCGGCACCGTGATCAGCGGCTCCGGGGATGCGGGCTTCCTGGCCCACGCCGGCAGCGCGACGGGACCGCCCGAAGCCGGTGCGCGCCCGGTGTCGGCCTCGTGCTTGGCGGTCTGCGCGCTGGCGATGCGCCACACGACGCCGCCGTCGGCGGTCGTTACCTCCTGGAGACTGTCGCCAAGACCGTTGCGGATGAGATTGTACCAGCAGTCCGCCGGCGGCGCGTTGCTGCCCTCGAAGCCTGCCACATACAGCCGGTCGCGCGCGCGCGTCAGGGCCACGTAGAGCAGCCGGTTGCGCTCCTCCGCCTCGGCCCTGGCAACCGCCGCCTTCGCCTGCTGCACGGCTGCAAGGTCGCTCGTGCCTTTGACCGGCCAGACGAAGGGCAGCGGCGGGTGCCCGCCGTCGAGCTCGAGCAGACTGCCCGGCGGCCGTCCCGATCGCGTCGAGCAGGTGTCGGGAAGGAACACGATGGGCGCCTCCAGGCCTTTGGCGCCGTGCACGGTCATGACGCGCACCTCGTCGCGGCCCTGCTCCATGTCGCGCTTGATGACGCGGGTGCCCTCGCGCAGCCAGCTGAGGAACCCCTGCAGGGAGGGCGCGGCGCCGTCGTCGTAGGCCAGCGCCAGGTTGAGGAGCTCGTCGATGGCGTCGGCCGCCTCGGCTCCGAGCCGCTCCAGCATCCTGGCGCGCATGCCGTCGGCGTCCAGCAGGCCCGAGAAGAACTCGAACGGCGGCACGAGATCGGCTCGCGCCCGCCAGCGCTCGAGGGTTGCGGCGGGCCCCTTGAAGCGCGCACTGGTGGCGGCGCGCGCCACGAGCTCCTGCCACAGGAAGCCTTTCCGCTTGGGCGCGAGCGCGATGAGGTCGTCGTCGTCGAGGCCGAACAGCGGCGACTTGAGCACGCTGGCGAGCGCCAGATCGTCCTCCGGCAGGCAGAGGAAATCGCCGAGCGCGATCAGGTCCTGCACGGCGATCTGCTCGGTCAGCACGAGGCGGTCGGCGCCGGCGACCTTGATGCCGCGCGCCTTGAGGGCCGAGATCATGGCCGGCGCGAACGGCGTGCGCTTGCGCACCAATATGAGGATGTCGCCGGCGCGGATGGGGCGGTTCTCGGACGCCAGCATCTCCGCGGAGTCGAGCCAGCCCCGGATGGTCTGGGCGATGCGCCCCGCCAGCCGCACCACCGGCGAGGAGGCGCTTGCCTCGGCCAGCGGAGACCAGGGCTCGGTCGGCTTGGCTTGCTCCGACTTCTCGGTCGGCCAGATCTCGATCAGCCCCGCGTGCCCGGCGCGATGGGCGACATGACGGATCGGCGTCGCCGAGGAGGTCACCCCGGGCGTGCGCGCGTGGTCGGCGAAGATGCGGTCCACCGCCGCCAGCAGCGGCTCGACGGCGCGAAACGACAAGTTCAGCGGCACGCGGCGCAAATCCAGTCCCGCCAGCGCGGCGCGCTGCGCGAACGACTCGCCCATGCCGGCGAACATGGTGGGCGCCGCACCCTGGAAGCTGTAGATCGACTGCTTCTCGTCGCCGACGGCGAACAGCGTGCGCGCCACGTCGCGGGCGCCGCGGCCGGAGAAGAACTCCTCGGCCAGCGCGCGGATCACATCCCACTGCACGGGGCTCGTATCCTGCGCCTCGTCGACCAGGATGTGATCGAGACCGCCGTCGAGCTTGTAGAGCACCCACTCCACCGCCTCGGACGAGGCGAGCAGGCCGGCGGCCTTGCCGACCAGGTCCTCGAAGTCGAGCGCGGCGGCGCGCGCCTTGGCGCTACTGTAGCGGTCGAGCACGTCGCTGCCGAGCCGCAGCAGCGCCATCGTCGCCTCGACGACCATCAGCCCCTTGTACTCGCTGTGCAGGGCGACGAATTTCGCCTGCGCGCTTTGTGCGAGATCGACGAGATTGCGAGAGGCGTCTGCCACCTTCTTCGTGGCCAGTCGATCGCGCGGTTTGTTGCCCTGGGTGAGGAAGAAGCCCGCGAGCGCCTCGACGCGGCGGCTGGGCGAGCCGGCGGCGATGGCCGATTGCAGGCATTGCGCCTGCTCTTGGTCGCTCTTGCTGCCGCCGCGCAGGGCGGAGGCCAGCATCGGCAGCAGCTCTTCGGCGACTGTTTCGGAGAGCTCGGCGACGATCTGCGCGCCGGTGATGCCGGCACGTACGCCGAAGGTGGTTCGCAACCGGCCCTCGATGGCGGCGAGCGACGCTTCGTCGTGGGGGTGCTGCGCGCGGCCGAGCTCGGCAAGGGCCTGCTGCAGGACGCTGTCGAACCCGTCGTTGACGGCGTAGGCGATGGCGGTCTCCAGGGCCGGCCACAGCGCGCCCGTCTTTGCGCCCGTGGCCTCGGCCAGCATCTCGTCGGTCGCCTCCTCGAGAAGCGCGTTGCGCTCGTGCTCGTCGAGGATGGCGAATCCCGTGGGCACGCCGGCCTCCAGCGGGAAGCGCTGCAGCAGCCGCTCGCAGAAGGCGTGGATGGTCTGCACCTTGAGGCCGCCCGGGGTCTCGATGGCGATGGCGAAGAGCTGGCGTGCCCACTGCATCTCGGCGGCAGTGGGTGCGCGACCGAGCAGCTCGCCGAGCTTGCGCTTCAGGCTCGCCTCGTCGGCCGTCACCCACTCGGCCAGCCGTGCGAACACGCGCTTCGACATCTCCGCGGCGGCCGCCTTCGTGTAGGTGAGCGCCAGGATGCGCTCGGGTGGCGTGCCGCCCAGCAGCAGGCGCAGCACGCGCATGGTCAGCACGTGGGTCTTGCCGGTGCCGGCGTTGGCGCTGACCCAGGCGGAGGCGGACGGGTCGGCGGCGGCCGCCTGGCTGCGTTGCGTCTCTATCAGACGCGTGTCGCGCTCCTTCTCGGCCTTGGACGCGAAGAAGAGGCCCATCTCACACCATCGCGCCAAAGCATTGAGCCGGGCTGTACGTCCTTGCTTGCCGAGCGTTCCAACCTCGTGCTGAGCTTGCCTGCCCTCGGACTTGTTCCGGGGTCGAAGCACGCTTGGAGCCCGCGGCCCGCCCTTCGACGGGCTCAGGGCTGCGTCGTGATTGCAAAAGTCGCGGATCAGAGCGTTCGACCACTGGGATCAGACCTCCTCGATCGTCTCGGCCGACCATTCCGCCACGCGGGCGAGATGGGCGTAGTCGTCGTAGCGGTAGTTGAAGCGGGCCCGCCGCAGCGCCCGATAGGGTGCGGCCGCGTCGTCGAAGGCGGCGATCAGGCGGATGAGACCCTCGCGTGCCTCCTGGGCGAGCCGGGCGATGTCGTCGACGTCGAGGCGAACCTCCTGACCTGGCGGCTCGCCGCCGGACGCGGAGATGTAGCGCAAGCCCGACACCTTGGATGCCGTGATGCCGCTGAAGCCGCCGCCGGCGGCAATTGCGGCTTCCAGCGGAAGCTGCGGGGCGCGACCCTGCTCGGCGCGGCCGGCAAGGTCCTTGACGTTGCCCGTCTTGTAGTCGGTGATCACGATCCCGCCGTCGCCGATATCGATGCGGTCGGCCCGGGCTTTGAGGGTGAAGGGGCCGGCGGGGCCAGGCAGCACGATGGCGCCCTCCACCTCGGCCAGTGTGTGGTGCACGTCGTCGCGCCGCGCGCGCTCGGTGTCGGCGAACCACTCGGCGAAGCGGTCGAAGCGCGGCGCCCAGAAGGCCGCGACGCGCGGTGAGCCGGAGAGCTCCTGCAACGCCGTCTTGGCCAAGGCGACGAGCTCGGCACGGATGGCCTCCGGCAGCTTGTCCGGGAAGCGCTGCGCAAAACGGCCGAGCGCCTCGTGCACGATCTGGCCGCGCAGCGCGGCGTCGGGGGGCCGGCCCAGGGCCGGGAGCATCTCGAGCCCCAGGATGCGCTCGGCGAACACAGCGTATGGATTGGCGATCCACCGCTCGATGGTGGTGGCGCTGAGCTGGCGCGGCCTGAGCTCGAGCGCCGGCCGGGGCTCGGGCGCTCGCACGGGCCTCGCCGGGCCGGCCAGCGCATTGCGCTCCCGCGCCCAGGCGAGCCACGGCCGATCGGCCTGCGCTGCATGGCCGACGCCCGCCAGCAGGGCCTGCAATCGCAGGAGCCAGCGCGAGGGCACCGTGGGCACGCCATCGATCTTGGCGGCGCGCGTGAGATAGACCTGGCCGACGCCGAGCAGCGAGGTGAAGATGTGGGCCGCGTCGCCGATGCGCTCTTCCGGTGCCGGCAGCCCCAACGCCTGCCGCATGGGGCGGTTGAGCCAGGGCCCGGGGTCGGCCGCTTGCGGCCAGGTGCCTTCGTTGAGCGAGCCCAGGACCACCACGTCGGGGTGCTGCAGGCGCGACTCGTAGGGCTCCCAGATGAAGATGCGCGGATGCGTCGGCGCGCGGAGCCTGATCGTCACCTCCTCGGCGAGACTGCGATAGAACGCGGGATAATCGGCAGCCCGCATGTCCGGCGCGGCCCCCTCGCTGCGCAGCGAGGCCAGGAACTTCGAGGCGTCGTCGCCCGCCTCGTCTTGGAAGAGCGGCGCGCTGTCCGCGCCCGGCTCGGGCTTGCCCAGAGCTTCGATGGCCGCGATGTGAGCCGCAACGAGCCTCTGCAAGCTGACTTTGGCGGGGGAAATGAAAAGCTCCTCCAGTGGCGCAAGGGCCTTGCCGAGGAGGCGCATCAGGTTGCGCGCAGCCTTCCAGTCCTCGGGGCCCAGGCGGCGGGCGCCGCGATGACGGCGTTTGCCGGAGCGCAGATCGGCTTGCGCCTTCTCCAGCGCCGCGCCGACGCCCTGCAGCCCCTCGCCGAAGTAGGGCGTGCGAAAGGCCGCCAGCTCGAGCGTGCGCCAGCCGCGGCGCCGCTCGCCGGCGGGCATGCCGAGCCGACAGAGCGGATGCTTCAGGAGCGCCATCAGCGCCACCGGCTCGAAGCGCGCCGCCGCGGCCTCGAGGACGAGATCGAGGAACGCGCCCACGGCGGTCTTGCCGAGCGGCTGCCCGGCCGAGTCCTCCACGCGCAGGTTCCAAGTGGCGAGACGGGCAGCAACGCGGCGTGCCAGCACGCGGTCGGGCGAAACCAGCGCCGCGGTCCGGCCGGGCGTCTCCACCACCTCGCGCAGGATGAGCGCGATCGCCTCGGCCTCGTCCTCGGCGCCGGGCGCCTCCAGGATGGCGACACCGGCAAGTGCCCGCGCCATCTCCTTGCTCCTGACGCCGGCCATGAACCGGTGCCAGCGCTCCGTCGTGCGCGCCGGCCGCATCGCCTCGCCCATCAGGGCGGCGCGTGCATTCAGCGGCGCAGCGGGCGTCGGACCCGGCAGCGGCAGCACGTCCTCGCGCCGCACGCCCAGGGCATCCAGCAGCTTCTTGAGACCGAACTGGGGGTGCTCGGGGTGCTGCGGCACGATCGCGTTCCAGCTCTCCTCGTCGAGTGCCTGGTCGAGCCCCGGCAGCACCAGGGCGCCGTTCGGCAGACCGGCAACGACGCCGAGCAGCTCCGTCACCGCGGGCACGCTGCTCATGACGCCGGCGACAATCACGGGCGCGTCGGACGGCTTCTCCCGCAGCCGTTGCGCCTGCGCCAACACCAGCTGCTTGTCGTGCTGCATCTTCGAGACCAGGCCATGCTCCTCCAGGTGCGCCGGCCAGGCCTCGGTCACGATCCCCAGGAACGCGAGCGTTCTCTCCCAGTGCTGCGCGAACGTGTCGGGCACGAGCGTTTGCATGCGCACAGGATCGACATCCTCGATCTCCATCGCGTCCATCAGCCGGGCGAGTTCGCGCGCCAGCTTGGCCGCCTGCGCCGGCGTGCGGGTGCCGCCCTCCGCCTCGGACCAGGCGATGATGAGCTTGGCGAGCGCGAGCTGTCGTCCCATGTCGCTGATCGCCGGCCGCAACTCGCCGGCGGCGTCGGTGGCGAGGTCCTCCGCGCTCGCCAGCGCACCCAAGTCCTCTTCCGCCGCGCCGATGATGGGCCTGATCCTGGGCAGCAGCAGCGCCGTGCCGCCCGCGGCCTCGAGGAACGCCTTCTGCAAGGCACGCGTCGCCCGCCGCGTCGGCAACAGCAAGGTCGTGTCGGCGAGGAGCAGCGGGCCGGGTCGCGCCCCGCCTGGGACGGGCAGGTCGCCTGTCAGCAGCGCCTCGGCGAGCGCCGTCAGGAATGGCCTGCCCGGCGGAACCGTGTAGATGCGGCGGGCTTGCGCCAAGGTCTGGCCCCTCTTGATTTCAGACTTGCTGGGTCCGACTGAGACACTGTTCGGCTTCGGCCAGCGCGGATGGCGTGCCGACATGCATCCACTCGCCGTCCATGCGCACGCCGTAGGCCCGGCCGGCGCCAATCGCCCGGCTCCATACGAGGTTGAGCGAGAAGGCGCCCTCCGGGCTGCCGTCGAACAGACGCGGATGGGCGATCGACACGCCGGTGAAGACGAAGGGCACGATCTCCTGCTCGACGCGCTTGCGGCGGATGCGCGCGTCGCTGTCCAGCGCGAAGTCGCCTCGGCCCTGGTAGCCATGGCTCGCCGAGGCGACCGCCAGCAACAGCAAACAATCCATGGCCGCATCGTCCCAGGCGGCCGACAGACGCGCCAGATTGGAGCCCACTCCTTCGATCCACACCGAGTCGGCGTTGTGGATCATGAAGGCACCCGGTCCGAGCCGGGGCAGGGCCTTTTTGATGCCGCCGCCGGTGTCGAGCAATGCAGCGCGCTCATCCGAGATCTCGATGCGCGGCGCTTTGCGCTCACGCAGATGCTGCTCGATCAGATCGGCCTTGTAATGGACATTGACGACGGCGCGCTCGATACCGGCCGCGGCGAGGCGGTCGAGCGCGTGATCGACGAGCGCCTTGCCGCCGAGCTGTACCAGCGGCTTGGGCAGCGCATTGTTGGCGGGTGTCGCCATGCGCGTGCCGAGGCCGGCGCACAGGACCATCGCCGAATTCAACGTGCCGGCCATCCCCGCGATCCTTCTTCCGCCCCTCAGCCCGGCAGTTTTCCGCTGCGCAAGTCTACCGGGAAATGCCGATCGTACCACGCGGCCAGCGGCCCAAGCTCGGGCGCACGCAGGTTGCGCTCGAGATATCCCCAGGTGCGCGGGATGTTCTGAAGGTAATGCGGCTTGCCGTCCCGTTTCAGCAGACGGAGCCACAGACCCAGCAGGCGGGTGTTGCGCTGGGCGCCGAAATCGGCATAGGCCGTCGCAAACGCCGCTCGGTCGAAAGCCGGCTCGCGCGCTGCGACCTCGGCGCAGTAGTAGGCGAAGAGCTCCGTTTCCAGCTCTTCCGGCACCGTTACGCGCGCATCCTGCAGCAGCGACACGAGATCGAACGCGAAATGCTCGTTGAGCGCGTCCTGGAAGTCGAGGATGCCGACCCTGGCGACGCCGGTGCGGTCGGGAAGCCAGATGAGGTTCGGCGAGTGGTAGTCGCGCAGGAACCAGCCACCGCGCAATGCCAGCAGGCGATCGAGCACGGGTGCCCACAGCGCCATGAACTCGACGCGCAGGCTCTGCGGCGCCGGGGAGCCCTTGAGCGCCGGCCAATGCCAGTCGAGCAGCAGCTCGACCTCGATCTCGAAAGCCGCGCGGTCGCGCCTCGGCAGCACATAGCTGCCGCCGTCCGGGAGCGGCAGGCTCGGCGGCAGCGGCACCCGGCGCAGCGTGATCAGCGCATCGACGGCGGCGCGCCACAGTTCGGGCTGCGATGCGCCGGCGGCAAGCCCCACCGCGAACGCTCGATCCCCGAGGTCCTCGACCAGCAGCATGCCCTTGTCGAGATCGAACGCCTCTACCGCTGGCGCGCTCAAGCCGGCATGCCTCAGCACGGTGCCGATGGCCACGAACGGGCGGACCATGTTCTCGGCGAGCTTGGCGATACGACTGTACGATTTCCCGTCCCGGATCGGCGGGCCGTCGGGCTGCACGGGCGCATCCATCAACAGCACCGTGCCGCCGGCGCCGAAGAGACGCGCGTAGCTGCGCGTCGAAGCATCGCCTTGCAGGTGCGCAATGCGGGCGCCGCGCCAGCGCGGCTGACCGTCCAGAAAAGCCATCAGCTCGTCGATACGCCGGACGCCGATAGCAGCGTGGCCGAGGCCGCGTACGGTCAATCGGCGCGTTGCCTGATCCGCGGTTTCGGCGAGCTCGATCTCGTACCGGCTGCCGGGCAGCAGCTCAGCTGCGCGCTCGGGCCACTCGACGATCGCCGCGCCGTTCTCCAGCGCCTCATCGAAGCCGACCTCGCGCGCCTCCTCGGCGGAGGCGAGGCGATAGAAGTCGAAGTGCGTGACCGTCAGCCGCGGCGTCTCATAGACCTGGCTCAGCGAGAAGGTCGGGCTCGGCACCTCGGCTGCGCAGTCGTCCAGCAGGGCGGCGATCAGCGCGCGCGCCAGCGTGGTCTTGCCGGCCCCCACTTCACCGCGTAAGCCGATGACGTCGCCGCGGACGATCTTGAGCGCCAGCAAGTCGGCCAGCCGGATAACGCCGGCCTCATCGAGGTCACGCGTCCACTCGGCGATCATGCACGGGCGGCCTCGGGTGCCGGCTCTTGGCGCACGCCGCTCTCGGGGAAGCGCACGGTTACACTGGTGCCCTGGCCGGGCTCGGACTCGAGCGAGATGGTGCCTCCGTGCAGCTCCACCAGGCTCTTGACGATCGCCAGCCCGAGGCCGGCACCACGGTGCTTGGAACCCTGGCTCCGGCTCTCGAAACGCTCGAGCATGCGCTGCTGCTGGTCTTGGGGATGCCGACACCCTTGTCTTCGACGGTGAATGCCATCATGCCGGCCTCTCGTCGCACAGTCACGCTGATGGTGTCGGCCGGCTTGGAGAAGCCGATGGCATTGGCGAGCAGATTGTACAGCACCTGCCGAACCCGCGCCTCGTCGGCAATGAATTCCACCGCATCCTCGGCAATGCGGATGTCGAGATTTAGGCGCGCGCGGCCGGCGCGGTCGCGCACGCCCAGCACGGCCGTGTCGACGACGTCGGTGACCTTGACCGGGGCCACCTTCAGCTCCAGCGCTCCTGCGTCGATGGTGGCGAGGTCGAGGATGTCGTTGATGATGGCGAGCAGCGTGCGCGAGGAGGCCGATATGTCGTTCAGGTATTCGCGCTGTTTGCTGTTGAGCTCGCCCGTTCGGGGGCTGGAGAGCAGCTCGCTGAAGCCGATGATGTTGGTGAGCGGGGTCCTGAGCTCGTAGGAGACGTGGCTGATGAACTGGCTCTTGAGGCGGTCGGCCGCCACCAGGGCCTCGTTGCGCTCGATCAGGGTCTGCTCATAGCGCTTGCTGTCGGTCACGTCGACGAAGGTGATGAGCGTTGCGCCATCCGGCAGCGGCGCCACCGCAAAGTCGATGACGCTCTGGTCGGGTCGCATCATCTGCCCCGCCACCGGCTGGCGCCGGTCGGATATGCCCGTGACGGCTCGACTGATGCGCGCCCAGGTAGTCATGTCGTCGTAGAGGCTGCTGCACTGGGCGATGATCTTGTCGATGTGCGGCCCTTCTTTCAGCGTGCTACGCGGGAGACGCCAGATCAGCAGCACCGCGGAGTTGAAGAGCTTCAGGCGCCCGTCGGTGGCGAACACCGCGACGCCTTCCTTCAGGCTGTCGAGGGTCTCGCGCTGCACGTCGATGAGGGCATTGTAGCGGCTTTCGAGCGCGAAGCGCTCGGTGGCATCGTCGTAGAGATAGGTGAGCCCGCCGTCGGGACGCTGCGCGGAGACGACATGGATGGTGCGGCCGTCGAGCAGGTGCCACCAGTCCTCGTACTCGGTGCCGGTCTTGTAGCCCGCCAGGATCTTGGCCTTCCAGTCACGATAGTTCAACACCTCCGGCAGCCGCGACAGCTCGCGCAGGCGGTCGAGCAGCTCGCCGTCGGTGGGCTTGGTGGCGAGCCAGTCGGCGTCGAGCTGCCACAGCGCGCGGTAGGCCTCGTTGAAGAACGTGAGACGCTGATCGGGGCCGAAGATGGCGACGCCGGTCGCAACCCGGTCGAGCGTGCGCTCGTAGGCTGCGACGTGGCGCACCAGCTCGCCCTGCGCGGTCTCCAGCGCCGCCACGTCGATGGCCGCCCCGACGCTGGCGCCCTCGAGTGGTATGACGACGACGTCGTGCGCCTTGCGCGCGCCCCCGCTGATGAGGTGGACGCGCTCGCGGTAGGGTATGCCCTTGGTCAGCGCGGCGCCGACTGCCTCGCGCTGGCGCGTTTCCAGCAGCTCGATCTGGCGCTCGCGCACCTCCTTCTCGCTGCCGGCCTCCACGGCTTTCGCATACGCCTCGTTGACCCATTGCAGGCGCCCGTCGGCGCCGCGCAGCCAAGCCGGCATGGGCAGGGCGTCGAGCAGCGTCCGGCCGGCCAGGGTATCGCGCACGAGCTGCCGGTGCTGATCGAGGATCCTGGCGAGGTCGCGCTTGCGCCCTGCCACGTCCCGCAGCCGCAGGATCGCCCGTCCGCCGGCCGCCCGGCCGTCCGCCTCCACGTGGCCGCCAGCCGTAGTCTTGAGGAGCGAGCTGAACGGTCGGCCATCGGCGAAGAGAGCGTCGAGCCCTCTTTTGAGCTCCTGGGCGGAGGCAAGGTCGAGCCATTGGCCGAACTTGAGCAGCTCGGCATGCTGTTGCGGCAGGCCGGGGACGCTGGCCAGCGTATGCGTCATCACGCGCACGCCCAGGCCCTGCTCCCAGAACACCAGGACCTGCGGCTCAGCCTTGATGATGGCTTCGGCGGTGAGCAGGTTCTTGCGCAGCTCCGCCATCTCCTGGGCGTTGCCGTGGCCGAGCCCGGGACGAGGCCGCATGACGCGGTAGGCCGTGAGCACGGCAAGGGCGGCAGCGCCCATCGTCAGTGATACGAGAAGCATGGCCCTCGATGCGCCGGAAAGGGAGACGGTTCCGTTGTCGACGATGGCGATGACGAGCGCCGCCACGACCACGGAGCTCAACAGCAGCAGCAGGGCGACCTCCCCGCGCAGCCTGCCTGGATCGCCTTTAGCGTCTGCCCACGACATCGGTGCCGATCGATTGGGCCGACACGCAAAAGAGCTTACGCGAGACAGGAAGCCTCGAGCGCGAGGACCGTCATTAACGAATCGTTAACTATTATGCGGGGCTTGCACGCGCGTGGCCAGAGCCGCCAGAGCACAACCGGGGCCTCGGTGAAAACGCTGCGCGAGCCGTAGCGGGTACGGCTCGCGCAGTGATCACGGCAATGCTCGATTTGCACTACTCGGGCAGGACACTACCTCAGGTAGGGGCAGAGCCGTCTCTCGCCCCCATAGGTCGTATAGAGGCCCGTATTCCACTCGAACGAGCGGAAGTTCTGGGCACAGATCGCGCGCGGATCGCCGGAGTAGCCCGAGGGGTAGTAGTACGGGCCATTGTAGGCATAATCGTCGTAGTAGTAGCCGCGCCGCGGCCTGTAGGCTTCGTTGGCGATGATGCTGCCGATCACCACGCCGGCGCCGAGCCCGAGCCAGGGGCCAGGCCCCCATCCGCGGCCATAGCCATAGCGGCGATAGCCCCAACCCCACTGCACCTGGGTGACGGCGCTGGCGTCGGACTTGCCCGCAATCGCGGCCGACGGTGCCGTGGGGGCGGCTTCTGCGGGCGCGAAAGTGAACGCCAGCGCCAAAGCACCGATCGGCAACAGCTTCTTGCTTGTCGACATGAGCACACTCCCTTTGCTTTGGAGCACTTCTCGAATGGCAATACTTCCCCCGGTATCGGGTCCTCGAGGTGCCAGGAGAACCTCGCGCGGGAACGTGGCGAGGCCAAACGCTCCGTCGCGCAATTGCATTCCAGCTAGCCGACTCGTGTGGCAAAGGTGGGACATTGCTGGGACGGAGCCGCGGCGACGTACTTTTCCATGCGGCATTCCATACACAGTGCCCGCGGTTGATGTGCCCGCCCGCGCATGGTATTCGCGGGGCGAGAAGGGGATGCCGGCGGCGTTGATCGCGGGCCTTTTCGAGTGGCCAGGCTGACGCCACGCAGACGAGCCTTCCCCGTTTGTTCCCGGACGAGAGCGATCACGTGTCGAGCGACGATCCCATGATGGCGAGCATGGCGGGGCGGTATGCCGCCGCGCTGTTCGAGCTTGCCAAAGACCAGCGACAACTGGAGCAGGTCGAAAGCGATCTTGCGTCGTTGCAGGCCATGCTCGCCGGCAGCGCGGATCTGCGCCGGCTCGTACTGAGCCCCGTGATTTCAGCCGAGAATCAGGCCAAGGCGCTTGGTGCCGTCCTCCAGAAGGCGGGCATCTCCGGGCTCACCGCCAACTTCGTCCAGCTGATCGCCAAGAACCGGCGCTTGTTTGCGGCAGCCGACATGATGAAGGCCTTCCGTGCGCTGGTCGCGCGCGAGCGAGGCGAAGTGAGCGCGGACGTTGCTTCCGCTCACCCGCTCACGCCCGAGCAGATGCAACTGCTGTCCGACACCTTGCGGACCTCGATCGGCAAGAACGTGCGCATCGACACGCGCGTCGACCCGAATCTGTTGGGCGGCCTGGTCGTCAAGGTCGGCAGCCGGATGATCGACAGCTCGCTTCGCACCAAGCTCAACAACCTGAAAGTCGTCATGAAAGGTATCGCCTGATGGACATTCGCGCCTCAGAAATCTCAGCGATCCTGAAAGAGCAGATCAAGAACTTCGGCAAGGAGGCCGAGGTCTCGGAAATCGGCCAGGTGCTCTCGGTCGGCGACGGCATCGCCCGCGTCTATGGGCTCGACAAGGTGCAGGCCGGCGAGATGGTCGAGTTTCCCGGCGGCATTCGCGGCATGGCGCTCAATCTCGAGGCCGACAACGTCGGCGTCGTGATCTTCGGCGAGGACCGCGGCATCAAGGAGGGCGATACCGTCAAGCGCACCGGCGCCATCGTCGAGGTGCCCGTCGGCAAGGCGCTGCTGGGCCGCGTGGTCGACGCGCTGGGCAACCCAATCGACGGCAAGGGCCCGATCAAGGCCGAGACGCGTATGCGCGTCGACGTGAAGGCGCCGGGTATCCTGCCGCGCAAGTCGGTGCACGAGCCGATGGCGACCGGTCTCAAGGCCATCGACGCGCTGATCCCGATCGGCCGCGGCCAGCGCGAGCTCATCATCGGCGACCGCCAGACCGGCAAGACGGCCATCATCCTCGACACCTTCCTCAATCAGAAGTCGATCAACCAGAGCAGTGACGAGAAGGTCAGGCTCTACTGCGTCTACGTGGCGGTGGGGCAGAAGCGCTCGACGGTGGCGCAGTTCGTCAAGGTGCTGGAAGACAACGGCGCGCTGCCCTACTCGATCATTATCGCGGCCACCGCGTCCGACCCCGCGCCCATGCAGTACCTGGCACCGTTCACGGGCTGCACGATGGGCGAGTACTTCCGCGACAACGGCATGCACGCCGTGATCGCCTACGACGACCTCTCCAAGCAGGCGGTCGCCTATCGCCAGATGTCCCTCCTGCTGCGCCGCCCGCCCGGTCGCGAGGCCTATCCCGGCGACGTCTTCTATCTGCACTCGCGACTGCTGGAGCGCGCCGCCAAGCTCAATGAAGGTCACGGCTCCGGCTCGCTGACGGCGTTGCCCGTGATCGAGACCCAGGCCAACGACGTGTCGGCCTACATCCCCACCAACGTGATCTCCATCACCGACGGTCAAATCTTCCTCGAGACGGACCTCTTCTATCAGGGCATCCGGCCGGCCGTGAATGTCGGCCTCTCCGTGTCGCGGGTCGGCTCGGCGGCACAGGTCAAGGCGATGAAGCAGGTGGCCGGCAAGATCAAGGGCGAGCTTGCGCAGTATCGTGAGATGGCGGCCTTCGCCCAGTTCGGGTCCGATCTCGACGCTGTGACGCAAAGGCTGCTGGCGCGCGGCGCCCGCCTCACCGAGCTTTTGAAGCAGCCGCAGTTCTCCCCCCTCAAGGTCGAGGAGCAAGTGGCGGTGATCTTTGCCGGCACGCGCGGCTATCTCGATCCGATCGGTGTGGCAGACGTGTCCAAGTTCGAGCAGCAGCTCCTGCGCCTGCTGCGCGAGGAGCATGCCGATCTTCTGGGAGATGTCGCCACCAAGAAAGAGCTCACGGCCGATACCGAGAAGAAGCTCGTCGGCGTGATGGACAAGTTCGCCAAGAGCTTCGCAGCGTAGCGCCGATTGTCATCCCGGAATTCGCAATAGCGAATATCCGGGACCCAGGGCCACGGGCTCCTGCGGAGTGCATCACCTGGGTCCCGGCTCTCCGCGCTGACGCGCTCCGGCCGGGATGACATCAGAAGGGAAGTAGAGCCGGCCAATGCCCAGCCTCAAAGACCTTCGCAACCGCATCGGCTCCGTGAAGGCCACGCGCAAAATCACCAAGGCCATGCAGATGGTCGCCGCCGCCAAGCTGCGCCGCGCGCAGGAGGCCGCCACCGCCGCGCGGCCCTATGCGCAGCGCATGGACCGCGTGCTGGCCAATCTCAACAAGCGCGCCAACCGAGCCGGCGCATCCCCGCTGCTGGTGGGCACCGGCAAGGACGAGACGCACCTTCTGATCGTCATGACCGCCGAGCGCGGGCTGTGCGGAGGCTTCAACTCCAACATCGCGCGCCTCGTCCGCGCCGATGCCGCGCGGCTCACGCGCGAAGGCAAGGTGGTCAAGCTGCTGTGCGTGGGGCGTAAGGGCGCGGACCTGTTGCGGCGCGAGTACGGCCGACAGATCCTGGAGCGCGTCGATCTCAAGGGCGTCAAGCAGGTCGCCTTCGCCAACGCCCACGGCATCGCCAACAGGCTGCTGGCGCTGTTCGAAGCCGGCGCGTTCGATGTCGCGACCCTGTATTTCTCCGAGTTCAAGTCGGTCATTGCGCAGAAGCCCACCGCCCAGCAGCTCATTCCCGTCAAGCTGCCCGAGGCAACGGGCGCCGGTGGCGCGGCCAAGTCCGAAGCCGTCTACGAGTACGAGCCGGAAGAGAACGAGATCCTGAGCTATCTCCTGCCGCGCAACATCTCGGCGCAGATCTTTCGCGGGTTGCTGGAAAATGCCGCGTCCGAGCAGGGTGCACGCATGAGCGCCATGGACAGCGCCACCCGCAACGCCGGCGAGATGATCGACAAGCTGACGCTGCGCTACAACCGCACGCGCCAGGCCATGATCACCAAGGAGCTGATCGAGATCATCTCCGGCGCCGAGGCGCTGTAGACGAGCAGCCGCGAAGCTGGGAGAATGCGCGGAATTGCCTGAGGACAGAGCAGATGACCGAAGAAACCGAGAACATGGTTCTGGAAATACTGCGCCGAATCCGAACTTCGCAGGAACGCATGGAGCTCGACGTTGGGGATCTCACATACGAGATCATGAGCGTGGATGATGCCAGCAATGTCGTGATCGAGGTGATCTACTCCGGCGAGAGGGTGACCTGCCCGTTGGCTGAGGTGCTTGAAGATCCAATGGCGGAAACGATCCCGTGATCGAAGTATGTTCGTGATCGCCTACGACCTGACGGTGGCTGATGCCGAGGAGCATCATCCTCGGAGCTACCGGCAGGCCTATCTGGACATCGAGTCGGCACTCAAGAGGTTTGGCTTTGAGCGGGTGCAACGGAGTGTATTCGCTGCGAAAGACGAAGACCTCGCGAACTTGTTCAGCGCTATCGACGCATTGAGGTCGATGGAGTGGTTCGGGCCGAGCGTGAAGAACATACGCGCGTTTCGTATGGAGCAGGGGTCCAACTTCACGGCAATCGTGAAGGGGCAGCAGTGATCGAGATCATCTCCGGCGCCGAGGCGCTGTGAGGCGAAGTGATGTAGGTTGGGTCGAGCGTCCGCGAAGACCCAACGCGGGTAAGCAAGACGAGGACCAGGAAGGCAAAATGGCAACCAACGTAATCGGTCGTGTCCGCCAGGTGATGGGCGCCGTCGTCGACGTGCAGTTCGACGGCGAGCTGCCGGCGATCCTCAATGCGCTCGAGACCAGCAACCGCGGCAACCGTCTGGTGCTCGAGGTGGCGCAGCACCTGGGCGAGAACTCGGTGCGCACGGTGGCGATGGACGCCACCGAGGGCCTGGTGCGCGGCCAGGAGGTGTCCGACACCGGACGGCCGATCGCGGTGCCGGTCGGCGACGGCACGCTCGGGCGCATCATCAACGTCATCGGCGAACCGGTGGACGAGGCAGGCCCCGTCGCGCACAAGGAGCGTCGCGCCATCCACCAGCCGACGCCCTCCTACACCGACCAGTCGACCGAATCGCAGATCCTCGTCACCGGCATCAAGGTCGTCGACCTGCTGGCGCCCTACGCCAGGGGCGGCAAGATCGGCCTGTTCGGCGGCGCCGGCGTCGGCAAGACGGTGTTGATCATGGAGCTGATCAACAACGTGGCCAAGGCGCACGGCGGCTATTCGGTGTTCGCCGGCGTTGGCGAGCGCACGCGCGAGGGCAACGACCTCTATCACGAGATGATCGAATCGGGCGTCAACAAGGACCCCAAGAAGAACAACGGCTCCTCCGCCGGCTCCAAGTGCGCGCTGGTGTACGGGCAGATGAACGAGCCGCCGGGTGCGCGCGCCCGCGTCGGCCTCTCCGGCCTCACGGTGGCGGAGTACTTCCGTGATCAGGGCCAGGACGTGCTGTTCTTCGTCGACAACATCTTCCGGTTCACGCAGGCGGGTTCGGAAGTGTCGGCTCTGCTCGGCCGCATCCCCTCCGCGGTCGGCTACCAGCCCACGCTGTCGACCGACATGGGCGCGCTGCAGGAGCGCATCACCACCACGCAGAAGGGCTCGATCACCTCGGTGCAGGCGATCTATGTGCCGGCCGACGACCTGACCGATCCGGCGCCGGCCACCTCCTTCGCCCATCTCGATGCCACGACCGTGCTGTCGCGCGACATCGCGGCCAAGGGCATCTATCCGGCCGTCGACCCGCTGGACTCCACCTCGCGCATGCTGGCGGCTTCGATCGTCGGCGAGGAGCACTACGCGGTTGCTCGCCAGGTGCAGCAGATTCTGCAGCGCTACAAGGCCCTGCAGGACATCATCGCCATCCTCGGCATGGACGAGCTGTCGGAGGAGGACAAGGTGGCGGTGGCGCGCGCGCGCAAGCTCGAGCGCTTCCTGTCCCAGCCCTTCCACGTGGCGGAGGTCTTCACCGGCTCGCCCGGCGTGCTGGTGCCGCTGGCAGACACCATCAAGGGCTTCAAGGGATTGTGTGCCGGCGACTACGACCATTTGCCGGAGCAGGCGTTCTACATGGTCGGCACCATTGACGAGGCCGTCGCCAAGGCCGAGAAGCTTGCCGAGGCGGCATAACAAAAGGGAGCGAGGGCATGTCGGCAGATGGGACGGGAAAGTTCGGCGGCTGCTGCGAGGTTCTGAAGGACGTGCTGGAGAGCGACGAGTTCGAGCCGCTCATCGCCGAGGACGACGACGGCATCCTCTACATGTCGATCGGCATGGTGGACCCCGAGAAGGAGGACGACCCCAACATGGTCGACCATCCGGTGTTCTTCTGTCCGTTCTGCGGCACCAAGCTGCAGACGCCGGAACAGGTCGACGCCAAGGCCAAGGCCTGACGAGAGGGCGGAAGCGGGGATGGCAGGCACGTTCAAGTTCGAGCTGGTGACGCCCGAGCGCATGGCGCTGTCGCAGGACGCGGCCCAGGTGGTGGTGCCAGGCGTCGAGGGCGACTTCACGGTGCTGGCGGGGCACGCGCCGGTGATCTCGGCGCTACGTCCGGGCATCATCGACGTGACCCTGCCGGACGCCAGCAAGACGCGCATCTTCGTCAAGGGCGGCTTCGCCGAGGTCGACGCCGGCCATCTCACGGTGCTGGCCGAGCGCGCGCTCGACGTGGAGGCGATGGATGCCGCGACCGTCGCCGCCGAGCTCGAGACCGCGCAGGCGGACCTCGCCTCCGCCACCGACGACGCGGGGCGCCTGGCGGCGGCCTCCGCCGTGGAGCGACTGCGGGGGCTGGGGCGTTAGGCCGGACTGCCTTCGTGGCTAGGTTGCGCCGTCCGGTCTTGGGGAGAAGGCGTGATTGTGCGGGCTGCCCCTCTTGAGAACTCAAACTCGAGCCGGCGGCTATCTCGATAGAGCACGCGAGGCGATGTGTATCCTAATAGCTTCCAGAACGCTCTGAAAACAATGATCAGCATCATGAAGCGGAAGAACAGAACAATCTTCGAAGTCATCGCCGGGTCCTGCAGCCAGGGCAACGGGTCCAGTCCGATTGCCCCGAGGAGGTAGGGGAGCCCGGGAAATGCAATGGTCGCGTGACCAAAGAACGTCTGCAGCACCTGTTGTCCTTTGATGTCAGCTGCGAACTTGGCGGGCTCCTGCGCAATCTGGAGAGTGGTGAAGGTAAAGATCAAGAATGTCGCCGACGTGACCAGCCACAGGGCGGACGTGATGATCTTACCCCCTAGTGTTTCCAGCCGCGGTCTGAACCATCGCCAGATGTACTTCTGCACTTTGTCGAGTGCCTTGTACGCTGCCTGCAGAATGCCAGGCGCGGTACGCGCAGCGCGATTCAGCATGCCATCAAATTGAAAGACAAACGTCGAGATAACTCCGAAGACCATGATTGCGTAGATTGAGCACCACCAGAGCCGCTCCCAACCCGCAGAAAGGAGAGGCGTCATTATGCTCTTCATGCTTGCCACGATCGCGGGGTGGATCAAGTACGTCAGCGGGAAGCCCGAAGCCACGAGGACTGCGATGAGCCAGGACACGGCGACGGCAAAGTATGCCAACGCTCCAATGGCCGATCTGATGCGCTCCGGAACAAGAAGCCACGGTTCCCAACGGTAGAGATGTCTGGGGGTGGGCAATAACTCGACCCTGTCGGCCGGGGGTCGCAAGAGGTGGGGGCTGTGGAAGAAGAGGACCCGCCCGTAGAGTCTGACGTATCCGCTGTTTAGCCTTACCGAGACTCGCAGCCGCCAGAGAGCGGATGCGACTTGGATGGGTACGTCGGCATGATAGCGGTCGATGAAACGTGTCACCGTTCCGATGGCTGGTTGGATACGATCTGTCCCCTCGCGGTCGAGAAAGCGCCACAACGCGCCCATGGCGCGCAGTTGGTCTTCTTCG
>VBAB01000107.1:0-2423 GCA_005888525.1 Alphaproteobacteria bacterium | reverse complement strand
GTAGTAGAAATGCAAATACTCGATGATGCGCCGCATCATGGCCTGATTGGCGACTTGGCCAATAGGACCCGGGTCGTCCTCACTCAGGATCCTGCCCTTGAGGTCCAACCCGTAGTGCTTGTTGGCGCGCAACACCCAAACCGTATCGTTGCCAAGTGGCATGATCGGCATGTTTTGGTCGGATGGTCGAAAGATGAAGTAGAAGTTGGTCCTCCCGGTGAGTTGCCGCCTTCTGCCGCGCCTCCTGATGATCTGCGGATCGAGCCCAAGACGGCACAGCCAGGTGCCTTCGGGGTAGAAGCTCAGCTTTCGGCAATAAAGCTGCGAGACAGGCAGATGATACTCGAAGCTGCACTCGCTGCTGAGTTCTTGATGAGCCTTCTCGCCGAACTCTGGGTCTGCCAGGCTGTATTCGAACTCAGCACCACCGGCCGCGGGCATAGGCTCCCCTCCTCGTATGCGAAAACCGCATATTTTATTGACCAACGTTTGACGGTGTCAACAATTCTCCAAACATTCGAATGGAGTCCGATCCAGCGAGTCGCAAATTTGTCGCTCGTCGGTGGTGCCCGGGCGCGAGGTCCGGCATGATGGTGGCGGAGCGTCGTTGGCGACGCTTGGAAGGTGCGGACGCGTTCTCTAGGCCACAGGAGGTGCGACCCATGACTGACCAGATCTCGAAAGCCGACATCGAAGCAGCCCTGGCCGAAGGCAAACGGCAGATCACCGAGCACTGGGGCTGGTTCCTGACGCTCGGTCTCGTGCTGATCGCTGCAGGCGTGGCGGCGATCGTCTTTCCGCTGCTCTCCACCATCGCCACCAAGATCGCGCTGGGCTGGATATTCCTCGTCGCCGGTGTGCTGCTGGTGGTGCACGCCTTCTCCATCCAGGGATGGCGCGGCTTCCTGCTGGGCCTGCTGGTGGGCGCGCTCTATGTCGTGGCCGGCGGCTGGCTCGCCTTCTTCCCGTTCACGGGCATCATCACGCTGACCATCCTGCTGGCGGCCCTGTTCCTGGCCGAGGGCGTCCTCGAGGTGATCATGGCGGTGCGGGTGCGTCCGCACGAGGGTTGGGTCTGGCTGCTGCTCAGCGGCCTCATTGCTGTCGCCGTGGGCGTGCTGATCGCCGCCGAGCTGCCGAGCTCCGCCGTCTGGGCCATCGGCTTGTTGACCGGCATCAACCTGCTGTCTACAGGCGTGAGCTTCGTCGTGCTGGCGCTGGCCGGGCGCCGCGCAGGGCAGGGCACCGCCGTCACGGCCTGAGTTGCGCAAGAAAGCGCAAAGCCACGTCGCATATGGCATGCCACCAACGGCGCGTTCTGCCGTGCGCTTGCAGTATTGCGCGGCCTGCAATGCTCGGATCCCGGCGGAGATGCCGGCGGCGTCACACGATCTCGGCCAGCCGCGTGTCGAGCGACAGCACGAGGCACCAGTGCGGCTCGAAGTCGGCGCCGAGCGGCCACACGTTGTCCTTGTAGGCCTCCAGCAGCTTTTCCTCGTAGCGCTTGAACCAATCCCGCCGGCACAGCACGAACTTGGTGGCCGCGACCACGGTCTCGCGGTCGATGACGCACAGCACGCACATCTCGGGGTGGCGGCCGAGGTATTCGTGCACGGCCACCATCAGCGTCGGGTAGCCCGGGTGCAGCATGTCGTCGAGCACGATCACGCCCTCGGGCGCGAGCACGGCAGTGGCAAGCTCCAGATCGCGGGTCAGCGCCGCGCGCGAATGCTCCCCGTCGATGTGGACGAAGCGCGGGTGCCGGCCGTCCAGCTTCGCCAGCAGCTCGGCGGGTGCCATGCGGCGGCTGTCGGCCTTCCAGGTGATGCGCCGATCGGCCGGGATGCCGTGCCTGGCGCAATTGGCCTCGAAGCGGTCGACGACCTCAGGGTTGGGCCAGTCGAAGAGATCGATGCCGAGCGCCTTCTCTCCCGGCGCCAACGCGTGCGCGAGGGCGATGAAGAAGCGCCCCTCGAAGGGGCCGATCTCGGCGATTGGACCGGTGACGCCCATCTGCGTCTGCATGCGCAACAGCCCGCAGCAGATGGCGGCGGCAAAGCGCGACGACATGCCGGGCACGGTCTCATACCCCGTCTCCAGGTAGCGATCGACCGCGGCGATGCCGGAGCGGATGGATGCGCTGGTTGCAGGTACGGCGGCAGGAGAGGACATGCGTTCTATGCCCGCTGGAGGAAAGCGGCGCGACCATCGCCGAAGCATCGGGCTTTCGCAAGGCAGTACGCGAGCCGCGTGACGGCCGGGGAGCGTTGCGCTCGCATTGCCGTGGTTCGACAGGCTCACCACTGGGTTGGAGAACCTTCCCGCGACCGCCGCCTTCGTCCTGAGCCTGTCGAAGGACGGCCGCATATGGCCAAGCGGCAAAAGAGAGGAAATAGGCGCAACGCGTCGCAACGGGGGAGAAG
>VBAB01000248.1:5943-8335 GCA_005888525.1 Alphaproteobacteria bacterium | reverse complement strand
TCGTTTTTCTCGGCTCGTGCCTCAGGTGGGTTTCGAGGGCGTCGCGCAGCTCGGCGCGCAGATGCGCCTTGAACCTCTTGAGATCCTCGATGGCCTGCGGGGCCAAGACAATAGCAAAGGGCATTCTGGCTAGATGATAGCCAAAATCCACGCCACGTCAAATGCGAGCCGCGAGCCGAAAACTGCCACCGCACGCTGCCGCGGGGTTGGATCGCTAGGTCTTCCCGTGGCTCTTCTTGGCTTCGCCCGGCTCGGTCGGCCCGCCGGCTTCCTTCCAGGCCTTGAAGCCACCCAACACATGGGCGACCGGCTTGAGCCCCATGTCCTGCGCCGTCTTGGCGGCGAGCGCCGAGCGCAAACCGCCGGCGCAGAAGAACACGAACTTCTTGTCCTCGCTGAAGATCGGCTTGAAGTAGGGGCTCTCCGGGTCGATCCAGAACTCCAGCATGCCGCGCGTCATGCGGAAGGCGCCGGGCACTTTGCCGTCGCGCTCCAGCTCGCGCGGATCGCGCAGGTCGACCAGCACCACGTCCGGGCGTCCCGCCAGCTTGACCGCGTCGGCAGCCTCGATCTCCTCGATCTCCCGCTTGGCGGCCTCTACCATCGACTTCACGCTCTTGGTGATCTTCTGCGGCACCGCTGTCCTCCAATTTCAAGGATGCACCACGGGCCCAACCGAAGGCCTCGCCCGCATCGCTCTAGTCCTACGCCAGACGCCCTTCCACCGCCATGTTTTGATGGCTGTGTGGCCGGCGAATCTGGTAGCACCCGCCCTATGCTTGCGCGCCTTTCCGTCCTCGCAGCGCTTCTCCTCCTAGCCTCCTGCGCGGCGGTGCCGGGCTACTCGCCGCCGCCCCTGGACGATAAGAAGCCCAAGTCCAGCTTCGGCAAGGCGCTCGAAAGCGGCGATGTCGACGCGGATGGCCGCTACGAGATGAGCGCCACCGAGAAGCAGATGGACTGCAAGCGCCTTGCCGGCTCGATACAGATCGGCATAACCCGCCTCAGGGATGGCGTTGGGCGCGAGGAGCCGTCGACCGTATCGTCCTCGGCACAGAAACTGACGACGTCGGTGTTCGGCGGCTCGGCCAAATCGGCGGATCGGCAAGGCGTCTACGCACGCGAGCGCGCCAAGCTCGACGCCTACAACAGCGAGCTTGGCGCCAAGGGCTGCCCGATGATCGACATCGACGCGGAGCTGGCGCGCCCGCCGGAAGGCCCGAAGAAATATTAGCGCTCACGACAGTGCGGTGCCGGGCGCGCCAGAGGCCGGCTCGGGGATCTCCGGCAAGTCGCGGGCGCGCCCGATCAGAGCGACTGAGCGGGGCGCGGACAGGCCTCTGATCATCACCTCCTCGCGCGGGAAGGCACCCTGGCCGATGCCGGCACGCGCCAGCACGTCGGTGGCGACGATCAGCTGGCAGCGCTTCTCCTTGGTGAGCGCCTCGAGGCGGCTGGCGGCATTGACGGTATTGCCGATCACGGTCACGGAAGCGGTGCCGGCATGGCCGATGTGACCCACCACCAGCGGCCCGACGTCGATCCCCATGCCGATTCTGAGCGGCATACCGATCTCGCTCATCATTTCCTGGTTGAGGTGATCCAGCGCCAGATCGATGTCGCGGGCTGCGCGCAGGGCCTCGCGGCATCCGGCTTCCGCCCCGCCGGCTGCGCCGAAGATCGCCATCAGGCCGTCGCCCAGATACTTGTCGATGGCGCCGTCGTGGCGCTCGATCGCCTCGCCCACCTCGGCGAACAGGCGATTGAGAATGAACACCACGTCGTAGGGCAGCCGCTTCTCGCTGATCATGGTGAAGCCGCGCGTATCGAGGAACAGCACCGCCAGGTTGCGCTCGATGCCTTGAGGATGACCGGCAGGCTGACGGCGAGCGCCCATAGCCGCCGGCGGGGCGACCAAGCGCGTGACCGTGATGGGCTCGCGCGGCCGGATCTGGCAGGCGAGCCGCACGTGCGGCGGAGCCATGATGCTGGCGAGCGTCATGGCTTCGGCGCTGGTCGGCGGCATGAGATCGGCAAGCCCGGTCTCGACGCCGACGCGGCACGTCGAGCAGCGGGCACGGCCGCCGCACACGGAGGCATGCGGCACGCTGCTCATGCGGCTGATCTCGAGCAGCGTCGATCCCAACGGCACCCGCACGATCGGACCGCCGCGGTAGGTCACCTCGACCTTGGCACCGGCCGCACGGCGCAAGCTGCGAACGATCGGCACCAGCAGTGCCAAGCCGAGGAGAGCCAGGAATGCCGTGCGCAGACCGTCGTGCAGCCGCTCCAGCCGGGCGACGACTGCCGCATCGGGCACACGGGAGGCCGTCTGCAGCTTCTCCCAGGCGCCGGGCTCGGCAATGCTCGCCGCCATCTGCCGACCGGCCAC
>VBAB01000248.1:0-5800 GCA_005888525.1 Alphaproteobacteria bacterium | reverse complement strand
CTCCCAGGCGAGCCCCGGCCAAATGTTGCCGAGCTCGAAGGCGTAGGTGTCCTCGGTGCCGGCGAGGCTCGCCGCGCCGCGGTTGTAGATGATGTGCGTGACGAGAAAGAGCGGGATGGAAAGGCCCGTCAGGATCTGCGCCGCCTCCCAGAACGGGAGCTTCCAGGTGAGCCGGCGCGAGATCTTGTAGAGCGCCAGCGCGATGTGGGTGAGGAAGGCGGCCAGCAGCAGGCCCGACCCCAGCCATGATCGGGTCACCAGCTTGCGCCAGCCCTGCGCCTCCTGCATCGCCTCGAGGCTGACGAGGCCAAGCGCGTGATTGAGGAAATGCGTGGCGGCGAACGTGAAGAGGACGAGGCCGGAGGCCAGCCTCAGCCGCTGCAGAACATCGCCGCGTGCCAGAACGTGCATATCGGCTCCGGTTTGAGGCGCCTGATCTTGCGACCCGATCATAGGTGAGGGCCACCACCCGTGCACAGCACGATTGCTGAGGCCCCCGCACGGATGCCATAAGATTTCCCTCTCCCCCACTTCCGCGGGGAGGGGTCAGGAAGCGCGCGCAGCAATGCTAAAAAAAATCCTGATCGCCAACCGCGGCGAGATCGCCGTCCGCATCATCCGCACTGCACGCAGGCTGGGGGTGAGGACGGTCGCCGTCGTGTCCGAAGCCGACCGTGGTGCGCCCTTCGCAAGTATGGCCGACGAGGTGGTGGAGATCGGGGCGGGCCCTGCCTCGGAGAGCTATTTGCGGGGCGACCGCATCATTGCCGCGGCCAGGCAGAGTGGGGCCGAGGGCATCCATCCAGGCTATGGGTTCCTCGCCGAGAACGCCGACTTCGCCGAAGCCGTCGGACGCGACGGCATCAAGTTCATCGGCCCCTCGCCCGACGCCATGCGCCGCATGGGCGGCAAGGCCGAGGCCAAGGCCATTGCCGCCAAGGCCGGGGTGCCTGTCGTGCCCGGCTATGCGGGTGACAGCCAGGGACCGAAGGCGCTCGCCAGAGAGGCGCAGCGCATCGGCTATCCGGTGATGATCAAGGCCGTGGCCGGCGGCGGCGGGCGCGGCATGCGCCTGGTCGAGCACGCGGCCGGTTTCGCGGCGGCGCTCGAGAGCGCGCAGCGCGAGGCCAAGGCAGCATTCGGCGATGCCCGCATCCTGCTGGAGAAGGTGATCGACAGGCCGCGGCACATCGAGGTGCAGGTGTTCGGCGACGCGCACGGCAACGTCGTGCATCTCTTCGAGCGCGACTGCTCGCTGCAGCGGCGCAACCAGAAGGTGATCGAGGAGGCGCCGGCACCGGGCATGTCGCCGGAGCTGCGCGCCAGGATCACCGAGGCTGCCGTCGCCTGCGCCAGAGCCGTCGGCTACGAGGGCGCTGGTACCGTGGAGTTCCTGGTCGAGCGTGGGATGCTCTCCGCGCAGTCGCCTTGGTACTTCATCGAGATGAATACGCGCCTGCAGGTGGAGCACCCGGTCACCGAGGCCATCACCGGGCTCGATCTCGTCGAATGGCAGCTGCGCGTCGCCTCGGGCGAGAGGCTGCCGCTCGACCAGGCGCAGATCAAGATGTCGGGGCACGCCATCGAGGCGCGGCTGAACGCGGAGGACCCCGCGAGCGGCTTCCTGCCGTCCATGGGCCCCATCGTCGTCTTCGAGACCCCGTCGCAGGACGGCCTGCGCGTCGATTCCGGCGTGGCGGCAGGCTCGGTGATTTCGCCCTTCTACGATTCCATGATCGCCAAGCTGATCGCGCACGGCGCCGACAGGCCCCAGGCCATTGCCCGGCTCGCGCAGGGGCTGGAGGAAACTGTGGTCGCTGGGCCCAAGACCAACGCCGCCTTCCTGCATGCGCTCATAACGCATCCGGCGTTCCGTCGCGGTGAGATGGATACTGGCCTGATCGGCCGCGAGCTCTCCGCGCTGGCGCCAGCCCGCTTCGATGCCCGTGCGGTCGGCGCCGGTGTCGTGCGGATGCTCGTGGGGGATACGAATAGCAGCGCGGGTGGGCGGCCCTCCCCGTGGGGCGCAAAGGATGCGTTCCAGCTGAGCGGCCCGCGAGTCGAACGGCGCACCGTCCTCGTCGATGGCGCCGCGATGCAGGTCGAGGTGCGCTGGACGCCGCACGGCCCCGCCGCCGCCCTGGTGGGAGACCATCCACCTTCGCCGACCGGGGCGGCGCGTATGCTGCGCGTGGTGGGCGACGGCAACCCGGTCTACGTGCTCTGCGATATGCGACAGACCGTGCTCGGCTGGCCGACCTTCGACGCCGCGGGCAGCGAGGACGCGGGCGACGGCAGCACCGTGCGTGCACCCATCATCGGCCGCGTCGCCAAGGTGTTCGTGGCGCAAGGCGATACTGTCGCCAAGGGCGACCGCATCGCCGTCGTCGAGGCCATGAAGATGGAGCACGTGCTGCATGCGGGCCGCGCCGGCCGCATCGACAAGCTCGCCGTCAAGGAGGGCGACCAAGTCACCCTCGGCGCCCTCATCGCCGCCCTGGTGGAGGCTTAGCGCGTTGTCATCCCGGAATTTGCGCTAGCAAATATCCGGGATCCAGGGCGACAGGGTGCGTGGTGCTCGCGGCCTCAAACACCCGATACGCTTGACGCCGGCCAGTCTCAATGCGCCGCCCGGCGGAACACCGTCGAGGCAATGAGCCCGGCGGCCAGCGCGATCGCCACCGTCATGAGGCCGTAGAGGGTGGGATAGCCGAAGGCGAAGCGGTGCAGGTGCCGCTCGAGCCCTTCGCGCTCGAGGTTCAGGCGCACGGTGTACTGGCTGAGCAGCTTCTCCTCGCGAAACAGATAGACGCGCGTCTCGAACGGCCCGACCGTCACATTGGCCGGCAGCTCGATGGTGGCACGGAACAGGCTCTTGCCGATGAAGGCGACCCTGAAGTTGTCCTGGATGTAGAGCCCCTGCTTCTCCTTGAGGCGGACGATGGCCTCCCGGAACTCCTTGAGGTCCTCGGTGGAGAGCGCCTGCGTCTGGCCGAACGCGGGCGTGAACCGCAGATGCTGGAAGCCGACGCCGTGCGAGGCGCGAAATTCCTCGGTGGTGATCTCGTCGATCGGTCGCGTCGAGGCAATGGCATAGTAGCTGGGCACCACATCGAACGTGGCGGAGGAGGTGTTGAGCCAGAGGCCGGCCACGTTGTTCTTGCGCCGCACGACGATGCGGCCAGGCACGCCCTCCACCACGATCATCACGTCGTAGTAGCCCGATTCCGCACTCGACTGCTGGCTGTTGTCGACCGCGCCGAAGATGACGATCTCGATGCCGTTGAAGCTCGACGTCACCGCCACGTTGCGCGCCGACACGTCGGCCTGCACCGCCTCTTTCGCACCCGGCTGCTGCTCGCGCGTGACCTCCTGCATCTGGGTGTGCGGGGCTTCCTTGGCGACTGGGGGCGCCTTCTGCCGCTTCTGGGCCTGCGTCTGGGATGCGGCGAGCACGAGAAAGCCGATGCCGAGCGTGGCCATGAGGCCCAGAGCTGCGCACCTGTGCTCGCGACCCGGCATCACGCGCCTCCGACCGCCGCGCCGATGGAATAGAGGTCCGCGGGAGGCGCGATCAGCTGCCAGGCGAAGCGCAAGCCCACCATCAGCACCAGGGCCGCCAGCAGGAAACGCAATTGCTCCGCCTTCAGCCGTTCCCCCGCCACGGCTCCGAACTGCGCACCCACCACGCCGCCCGCCATCAGCAGCACCGCCAGCGCCACGTCGACGGTCTGGTTCTGCGAGGCATGCAGCGCCGTCGTTGCCGCCGTCAGGAACACGATCTGGAACAGCGACGTGCCGACCACGACGTTGGTGGGCACCCGCAGGAGATAGATCATCGCCGGCACCATGATGAAGCCGCCGCCCACGCCCATGATGGCGGCCAGCAGGCCCACGAACATGCCGATGAGAAACGGCGGGATGGCGCTGATGTAGAGCTTGGAGCGCTGGAAGCGCAGCTTCAGCGGCAGCCCGTGGATCCACATGTGCTGGCCCGAGCGGCGGCTGGAGACGGACGTGCCGCCGCGCATCTTGCGCATGGTGTTGACGCTCTCGATCAGCATCAAGGTGCCTATCACGCCCAGGAACGTCACGTAGCAGGCGGCAACGAAGAAATCGAACACGCCCAGCCGGCGCAGGCTGCCCACCAGCTGCACGCCGAGGACGGAGCCGACGATGCCGCCCGCCAGCAGCACCGTCCCCATCGCGAAATCGATGTTTCGGCGCCGCCACTGGGCGAATGCACCCGAAACGGAGGAGGCCGTGATCTGCGCCGACTCGGTGCCGACCGCCACCGCCGGCGGAATCCCCGAGAAGATCAGCAAAGGCGTCATCAGGAAGCCACCGCCGACGCCGAACAGGCCCGAGAGGAAGCCGACCGCGCCGCCCATGGCCAGGAAAATGAGGATGTTCGCCGACATCTCGGCGACGGGCAGATAGAAGTGCATACCTCACCACGCTGTCCGACCGACATGCGCCGAATGCCTCGAGCAGCCGCGCCACACGTGGGAGCGCCTGCACGACGACATCAGGTCGGATTCGGATCCCGCCCCTTCGCGTCCGCCGGACCCGCCGATGTCCGCTACCGGTGCCCGCTATGCAGCATGAGCAGATCAGCCGGGTCCGCCAAGGGCCTGCCCGGGCGCGGGTGGCCTCGCGGCCGCGAGCGTACCCCTCGACGGATACGGACACCATGTGCTCGGGAATTGCAAGCGCGGCGGCACTATACCGCGAGGAAAGTCCGGGAGCGTGACGTGCGGCCCCGTGGCCGTTTCGCCCTCCCCTGTGGCGAAGGCCTTCCACGTGAAGAGGGGGAGGCGCCTGCCCATCCCTACACAAGCAGGCCTCGACGCGGATCTGCCTATCGGCGCACAGGCGTGCTGATCGAGCCTGTGACGGCCTCGGCCGGCGTCGGTTGCCAGGCGGCGAGCTTCTGCTCGGCGGCTCCGATCTCGCCCGGCTCCATGCGCGCCTTGATCTGCTCCAGGCGGCGCGCCGACTCCGGATCGCCGGAGCGCGCGGCCAGCGCGAACCACTTGTAGGCCTCCTGCAGGTCCTTCGGCACGCCGCGGCCATTCTCATGCAGAACCGCGAGGTTGAATTGGCTGTCGGCGAGCCCGCGCTCGGCCGCCTGCCGGAACCAGCCGGCCGCCGCGGCGTAATCGACCTGGTCTTCGCGGCCGCCTACGCTCAGGACGCCCAGGTTGTGCATGGCCCGGACGTGGCCCTGGTCGGCGGCGCGGCGATACCAGACTTTCGCCCGTTGCCGATCCGCTTCGACGCCGATGCCGCGCTCGAAATACGCCGCCAGGCGGAACTGCGCCGCTGGCAGTCCGCGCGTGGCGGCCCGCTCGTAGAGGGCAAAGGCGCGCTTGTGGTCCTGCGTCACGCCCTTGCCTTCGGCGAAGCGGGTGGCGATCTCGAACTGCGCGAGCGCGTCGCCGTCGGCGGCGGCCTGGCGCAGCTTCGCTGCTCTGACGGCCGGGTGCAGCTCGGTGCCGGCGCCCGTCCCGCCGGGCCCCTCATCGCCCGCCTGGGAGGCGTCTGGTGCCGTGGGTGCGAGCCGGTCCGACGGCGTCAGCATGACCGGCGTGGCCGGGGACGCCAGCGCACTGCCCGTCTGCAGCCGGTCCAGGCGCCGGGTCGGGGCCGGCTGGCTCCGGGTTTGATCGTCGGTCACGGCTTCCGGCGCAGGTCGGCGCAGCGCCGGTTGCGGGGTCGGGGCCGGCTCGACATTCGGCTCCTCGGACCGTGGCGCGAGATCGGCTCTGCCGGGCTGCGCCGCAGGCTGCGCATCGAG
>VBAB01000983.1 GCA_005888525.1 Alphaproteobacteria bacterium | reverse complement strand
GCCGGCCGCAGCCATCGCCGGCCGCATCCTGGCCGCGCAGGGCAACACGCCGCGCGCCGCGCGCGTGCTGCTCAGGACCTGGCGGCTCTCGCCGCATCCCGATCTCGCCGCCGCCTATGCCTATGCCCGCCCCGGCGACAGCCCGCGCGACCGGCTCAACCGCATGCGCCATCTGGCGCGCCTGACGCCGCACGACAGCGAGGGGCCCATCGCGCTCGCCATCACCGCCATTGAGGCGCGCGAGTGGGACGAGGCGCGCAGCGCGCTGGAGCCGCTGCTGGAAGGTCGGCTCACGCAGCGCGTCGCCACGCTGATGGCGCGCATCGAAGGCGAGCAGCACGGGCACACGGGCCGCGTGCGCGAATGGCTGGCCCGCGCCGTCAATGCTCCGCGCGACCCCGCCTGGACGGCCGATGGCGTGGTCTCGGACCGATGGGCTCCCGTCTCGCCGGTGACGGGCGCGCTCGACGCCTTCCGCTGGCGCGTTCCCGTGGAGGCGATCGATCAGCCTGCAGGCGCACTGCTGGCCGCCAAGGTCGAGGCGCTGGTCGGCCTGGGGGCCGGTGCCGAGCCGGCGCTGGGGCATGCAGGGGCGGCCCACCCGGTGGCGGCCTATCCCCGCACGCAAACTGCCGAGATCGTCGATCGGCCGGCCGTTGACGCGCCCGCACCCCCATCCACGCCCGCGCCATCGCCTGCCGCTGCCGCGCCCGCACCAAAGTCCGTCGAGCCGTTGCCCGTCGCCGCCCGCATCGCCACGGACGGAATTGCCGCGGTCAGCGCAGATCGGCTGCCGCAAGCCGAGACGCCCGACGAGGCCGACTTGAAAGAGCGCATTAGGCTGGCCGCGCAGAGAGCGGTCGCTGCGTCCAGTGCTTCGGCGACCCTCGCGCCCAAGGCCGCAGCTTTCAAGGCCCCGCCCCCGAAGGCGGCAGGCGTGAAGCGAACGTCGGCGCCCCCACCGCGCTCGCGCAAGCCCGCCGAGCCGCAGATTTTCGTGCCCCCGCGCGCCCCCGACGACCCCGGTCCCGAGCCCACCGACGGCGACGGCGTCGAGACCGGCCCGCTCCGTCCGGCCAAGGCATAGGTGGACCCAGCGTCTTTCGTATTGCGCCGCACTACGACGGCGGTATTGCGGCTGCCGAGATCGCGGATGTTTTCGGAGCAATACGGCCCCTATTGCGCCCTACGGGTTATTGCAACGAGCTGTAGTCGGTCTAGCCTTGCACGCGTCCGATCGAATTGATCGCGTCTTCGATCTTCTTGGCGTCGGCGGCCCAGAATTTCGCGAATTCAGGCTGGTCCATATAAGCGAGCTCTTGGCCGAGCTTGTCGAGCGTGCCTAGAAATTCCCGGCTGTGCGCTGCCGTATTGATCGCCTCGCGCAGCTTGGTGATGATGGGATCGGGTGTGCCTTTGGGCGCAAACAGGCCAACCCAGAAATAGTATTCGAGATCGTAGCCTTGCTCTTTGAACGTTGGCACGTCGGGCAGCGACTTGGCGCGCGCAGCGCTCGAGACCGCCAGCGGCCGCACCTTGCCGGCCTTGATGTGCGGGAGCCCGATTGCCGTCGGCGACATGAAGAAATTGACGTTGCCGCCGAGCACCGCGGTAACGGCTGGGCCACCGCCATTGGTCGGCAGGTGCCGCATCTCCAAGTTGCCGGCTGCCTTGGCAAGCAGCGCAGTGGGGAGATGCGAGGCGCCGTAGAGACCCGACGAGCTGAAGATCAACTTGTTTGGATTGGCTTTGGCGTCGTCGACCAGCTCCTTCAGCGTCTTGTAAGGGAGATCGTTGTTGATGATCATCACGATCGGATCGGCAACGATGCGCGCAAGCGGGATGAAATCGTCATTGGTGAACTTGGGTTGGCGGCCGAAAAGTTTGTCGACCGCCGCGAAGCCGGAAATCGACACGAGATGAGTGAGAAGAGTGTAGCCGTCGGGCTTGGCCGTCGCGACGAGTTGTGCACCGACCGCGCCTGCCGCCCCGGGCCTGTTTTCGAGAACGACTGGTTGTTTGAGGACTGCCTCCAGCGCGGCGTCGAGCGGCCGCGTAATCGTGTCGCTGACGCCGCCGGGCGGAAATGGATTGATGACAGTGATGGAACGCGACGGATAGGCGTCCTGGGCGCCGATGCGTCCTGCCCATAGAGCGCTTGTCGATGCCGTCGTGCCGATGAGGAAGCTGCGTCGGTCCATGCGTTTCCCGCTCCTGATTTGCCTGGCATTCGGCTCGCTATCGGGCGTGTGTGCCGCGCTGAGCCATAGGTGCCTCGCGTTATTTTCATCTCATCGTAGCCTTGGAAATCTCGTGGTCAACCTGGCGCTGGGGAAGCCGTCCCCGCCTATCTGCCGCGCAACACCCATCGTGCCGCCAGGCACAATCGCCGCCTCGCCTCGGTCGGTGCGACCGTACTTCACTTCGATCAGGGAACGTGAATCTTGCTCTCGAGCCCACGAAGAGAGCAGGATTCACGCT
>VBAB01000247.1 GCA_005888525.1 Alphaproteobacteria bacterium | reverse complement strand
ATGTAGTCGCCCGTGGCCTTCATGGGTTCCATGATCGGCTTGACGCAGGAGGGCACGCCCGACCTCTTGAAGGCATCGGCGGACTTGGTCGGGTCGCAACCCCTGAGCGCCAGCAGCGACCAGGCGAACTCCGAGCAGAACATGCCGACGTTGCCGGGCGGGTCCTGGCCCAACCCGATCTGGCCCAGCTGCTTGACGAAGTCGTACGGCCTGCCCGACTTGAACTTGGGCGCGTTGTAGTCCTGGTTGAAGCTGATCTCTTTCGGATAAACGCGCGAGGCACTGGTGGTGAGGCGTGTCGCCCAGGCGACGATGTTGGCGCGCTCGGCGTCGGTGAGATTGCGCGGCCGGATGACGTGGATGAACTGCAGGGTGCGATAGTGCGAGCCGTTGAACTCGCCCCGATTGCCGGGGCCCAGGTACTCCTGATCCAGTGGATTGTCGATGTTGTGCAGCACGCCATCCTTGATCCAGGCGACGCCGGTGTGGCTGATGCCCATCTGCACGTTGGGATAGGGGCCCGCCCCGCCCCACTCCGACCGGAACGTCAGCAGCACATCGCCCGTCTGGATCAATCCACTCTTGCCCAGGCGCTGGGCGAAGCCCGCCCGCTGCGCCATCACGATGCGCAAGCCGACATCGCCCTGCGCGCTCTTGCCGTCTGGGTGCTTGAAGTCGATCAGGCGGTCGCTGGTCTCGATGGTCTTGGGCAAGGAGATCCGGGCACTGGCCGGCACGGTGAAATAAACCGGAATCTTCAACCGGCGCGCCAACTCGGCGTTGGCCTTCTCGTCGAAGGTGAACTCTTTTGCGGTGACCGGCGGCAGGGTCGGTACGGTGCCCGCCGCGGCGAGGCCCAGGACGAACGCCAGTACTTTCATGGTCTTTGGCATCAATTCGCTCCCAATGCGACTTCCCTGCAGCTCGCGTGTTACCACGCCCCCATAGGCATTCAACACCACCGCAATGGCTATATTTTGCCCGACGGCCCCGGTTGTGACTTGAAGGCTTCGCAACGTCCGGGCGCCGACAGGGATAGGCGTCAGCGCTTGTTGGCGGAGGGCAGTGCCGCCGCGATCTCCGCTTCGCTGCAGCCGGCCTCGCGCAGCACGGCCGCCGTGTCGGCGCCGAGCGGCGGCGGCGGCAGATCCAGCGCGCTGCCGACATCCTCCACGTTTATGGCCTGGCGCAGGGTGCGCTTGACCGGCGTCTGCGAAGCAAAGTGCGTCTCGAAGAAGCCGACGTCCGCCAGATGCGGATCGGACAGCAGCTCCTGCGGCATGCGCACCGGCGAATGCGGAATGTCGAGGCGCTCGAAGATCGCAAGCCACTCGGCCGAGGAGCGGGAAGGCAACTCTTCGGCGAGTATGGCGTAGAGATCATCGACGCGCTTGCTGCGCTCAGTCGCGTCCTTGAACCAGGCGAGCTCAGTCACCTCCGGACGGCCGATCTCCTTCAAGATTTTGGTCCAGTTGCGCTCGGTGTAGGGCAACACGCCGACCCATCCGTCCTTGGTCTTGTAGGGACGCCGGCCCGGTGAGAGCACGCGCACGTAGCCGACCTTGCCCGCGTCCTCGAAGGTCGCATGGCTCAGGTGCTCGCTCAGGCTGAACGCCGCCATCAGCTCGAACATCGGCACCTCGACGTAGCCCGGCGCCTTGCCGCTGCGCTCGCGATAAAGCAGCGCAGCCAGCACGGCGTGCGCGAGGTGCAGGCCCGATATCTTGTCCGCGGCGATCGTGGGGGCGTAGAGCGGCGCGCCGTCCCGCATCTGGAACAGCCCCGCGAAACCGGAGGCCGCCTGGATCACGTCATCGTAGGCGGGTTTGCCGGCATAGCGTCCGTGGCGGCCGAAACCGACAGCCGCGGCGTAGACGATGCTGGGATTGGCGGCGCGCACGGCCTTGTACGTGAACCCCAGCTTGTCCAGCGCCTGCTGGCGCATGTTATGGACGAAAGCGTCCCCCGTGGGAATGAGCTTCATCAGCGCCGCCCGACCCGCCTCCGTCTTGAGATCGAGCACGACTGAGCGCTTGTTGCGATTGTTGTTGGCAAAGATGGCGCTGACCTTGCCGGCCATGACCGGCGCAACAGGGCGCATGCTGTCGCCCTCGGGCGGCTCGACCTTGATGATCTCGGCCCCGAAGTCGCCCAGGATCTGGGTCGCGTAGGGGCCCAGGATAACGGAAGTCAGATCGAGAATGCGCAGGCCGTCGAGGAGGGGGATCATGCTGCTGATGGGGGCTCGGCTGACAAGGAGGATGGTATTCCTGCCTAGCACGCCGAGCGTCGCGTCGCCTATGGGCCTCTCGGCGATGCCAAGCCAGGCATTTCGCAGGTGCGCAGAGCCAGAGCTTGCGGCCGCAGCCCGCCTCACCCCGTCTGCAGCTTCGTGTTCTTCAACGGCAGCGTGCGCACGGGCTGGCCGGTGGCGGCGTAAATGGCATTCATCACCGCGGGGGAGGCGACCGAGATCGTGGGCTCGCCGATGCCCCCCAGAAACCGCCCGACGGCACGATCACGGTCTCGACCTTGGGGAGCTCGGCCAGCCGCATCATCTCGTAGCTGTCGAAGTTCCGCTCCACGACGCGGCCGTCCTTGATGGTGATCTCCTGATAGAGCGCGTCGAGCCACGGCAATGTGGAGTGTGCGGCCGTCCTTCGACTGGCTCAGGACGAGGGTGGTGGTCGTGGTGAGGTTCGCGCGGTGAATTTGACGCCGTGCGCCGAGATTTCATGCGCGCGGCGCTGTTGTGCCGCCACTTCCTCCGTACTATGTCCCCGTGATGAGGCGCGGGTGTCGGGGGGGCGGGTCGCATGCCATGGTTATGGGCCGTGTTCACGGTCGTGGCTTCCGGCGGCCAGGCGGTGCGCAATGCCATGCAGAAGGAGCTGACGGCCACATTGGGCACGGTCGGCGCAACGCACGTCCGCTTTCTGTTCGGCCTTCCCTTCGCCCTGCTGTTCCTCGCCATCGTGCTGGCGGCGACCGGTCTGCCGATTCCCGAGCTCAACGCCGTGATGATTGCCTGGACGGTGACGGCCACTATCGCTCAATTCGCCGCCACCGCTCTTCTGCTCGCCGTCATGCAGGAGCGCTCCTTCGTCGTCACGACCGCCTATGTGAAGACCGAGCCGGTGCAGGTCGCGGTTTTCGGGCTGGCGTTCCTCGGCGATCAGGTCACGCCGGGGCTGGCGCTCGCCATCCTGATTGCCACCGCCGGTGTCCTCATCGTCTCCTGGCCGCGCAGCACGTCCTCGGAGGTGTTCTCCTGGAAGCCCGCCGCGCTCGGCATCGGCTCTGGCGCTCTCTTCGCGATCGCCGCCATCGGCTACCGCGGCGGCATCCGGGCGCTCGACACGCCGAGCTTCGTGGTGGCGGCGACCACCACGCTGGTGGTGGGCCTCGTGATCCAGACCGTCATGCTGACGGCATACCTGGTGCTGGCCGATCGCAAGGTGCTGATGGCCATCATTCGCGCCTGGAAGCCGTCGCTGTTCGCCGGCTTCATGGGCGCGTTCGCCTCGCAGATGTGGTACCTGGCCTTCGCGCTGGAGACGGCGGCCAAGGTGCGCACCCTGGCCCTCGTCGAGATCCTGTTCGCACAGGCTATCTCGCGCAACCTGTTCAAGCAGAGCCTCGCCTCCCGCGAAGCCGCCGGCATCGGCCTCATCGTGGTCGGCGTCGTGCTGCTGCTCAATCTTTGAAACGGCGGACGGGCCCTACGACTTGTGGTATGCTAGGCGCGGGGAGTTGTCCCCTGGGAGGGCCGCACTTGAGCAACACCGATCAGGTTTCGCAGCCGCCTGCGCCTGCCCCAACTGGCGATCACGCGCGACGCGAGCGCGCCAGGCGGCGCGTTGCCGCGATCAAGGGTTTCTACATCCACTTCTTCGTGTTCGTCCTGGTGGTGGCCGGCCTGGTCGTCATCAATTGGCTGACTGGGGGCCCGTGGTGGGCGCTCGGGGTGTTCCTGGCCTGGGGCATCGGCGTGCTGGCGCACGGGCTCGCCGCCATGGGCCGCCTATCAGGCGCCCTCGCCAACTGGGAAGAGCGCAAGATCAAGCGACTCATGGACGAGGACCGCAGGTAGCGGCTCACTTCTCCGACGGCACGATCTTCCCTAAATGGAAAGGCCGGACCTTATCGTCCGGCCTCTCAATTGGCCTTGGCAATCGCATCGGCGGCAAGCACCGCTACTTGATCAGCCCTTCCGCCTTCATCGCGGCCTGCACAGCGGGACGCGCGCCGACCCGCTTGCGATACGCGAGTACGTTGGCGAACGTCGACAGATCGACATCCGTGCGGGCCGCCCAGTTCGACACCGTGAACAGGTAGGCATCCGCCACCGAGAAGCTCTTGCCCATCAGGTAGTCGTTGCTGGCCAAGTGCTTGTCGAGATGGGCGAAGCGCGTCACGAGACGCTCGCGAAAGATTTTCTTGGCCTCGTCAGGCATGGCCGCGTTGAACAGCGGGGAGAAGCCCTTGTGCAGCTCGCTGCTGACGAAGTTGAGCCAGGATTGCAGCTTGATGCGCTCGGGCGTGCCGTTGGCGGGGGCCAGATTCTTGGCCGGAACCTTGTCGGCGATGTACTGCACGATGGCCGGACCCTCGCTGATCTTGGTGCCGTCGTCGAGCTCGAGCAGGGGCACGTAACCCAGGGGATTCACTGTCCTGTAGTCGCCGCCCGCCTCCGTCGCCTTGGTCTTGCCGTCGACTTTGACCTTGTCGAACGCCAGGCCGGCCTCGTTGAGGACGATGTGGGGTGAAAGCGAGCAGGCGCCGGGCATGTAGTAAAGCTTCATCGAACGTCTCCTTACCGCTACTGTTGGAGAAGGGTTCCTTCATGCACTGCATTCGAATGCAGTTGCATATGGCCGATACCTATGCAGATGCAAGCGAATTCTGCCGGCGTGGAGCCCGCTCCTGACACGAGAGCGTCGGAGATTGATGATTCAACCGGAAGCGATCCTGCACTAAGGTGTGAGCGATGAAAGGCAAGCTCACACCAGCGGTCGTCGAGGCCTGGGCCAGCCTCGTGCGGACGGAGCGGACCCTGCTCGACAAGGTCGAGGAGGACTTGAAGCGCGCGCGCCTGCCGCCGCTCGACTGGTACCACGTTCTCTACGAGATCGACCGCAGCCCGAAGGGCATGATGCGCCAGACCGGCGTGCAGGACCGCACGCAGCTCGCCCAGTACAACGTTTGCCGGCTGGTCGACCGGCTGGAGCGCGAGGGCCTCGTCGAGCGCCGCCAGTGCGAGCTCGATGGCCGCAACAATGTGCTCCTCATCACCGCCAAGGGCCGGGCCCTTCGGCGCTCCATGTGGCCGGTCTACGCCGCGGCCATCGAGGCGCATTTCGGCGCGCACCTGGGGGAGGGCGACGCCGAGCAGCTGGCGCGCCTGCTAAGCAAGCTCGTGCGGCCGGAGGCCGGCTGATCGTCTACCGCCGCAGGCTCTTGCCCGTTGCCGGATCGAAGAGGTGGACGGTCTCGCGATCGGCGGCGAGACTCGATCCGAGGTCGCTCGCCGTCGCGGCGACCGCAAGGGCGACCGTTGCCGTGCCGACGCCGCCGTGAATGAGGCGCGTGGCGCCGAGCTCCTCCACGAAGTCCTTGGCGAAAGCGAGCTCGCCATCACCCCCCGACCCGAAACGCAAATCCTCGGGACGGATGCCCACCTCGACTTCCTGGCCGTCGGTCGCCGTGAACGCGTCGGCAACGAAGCCGATGCGCCCGCCGCCGGTCTCCACCACGCCTGCTCCAACGATCCTGCCCGGCATCAGGTTCATGGCCGGCGAGCCGATGAAGGTGGCGACGAAGCGCGTCGCCGGCAGGCGATAGACCTGGGTCGGCGCGCCGATCTGCTCGATGCGGCCGGCGTTCATCACCACTACCAGGTCCGCCAGCGTCATCGCCTCGACCTGGTCGTGGGTGACGAAGATCGACGTGGCCTTCAGGCGATTGTGCAGCTTGCGGATCTCGGCGCGCATCTGCACGCGCAGCTTGGCGTCGAGGTTGGAGAGCGGCTCGTCGAACAGGAACGCCTGCGGCTCGCGCACGATGGCGCGGCCCATGGCGACGCGCTGGCGCT
>VBAB01000246.1 GCA_005888525.1 Alphaproteobacteria bacterium | reverse complement strand
TATCGGGGAGCATGCACAGGACGGTTGCGCCCGTCGGGGCGTCCTTCACCACCTGCAAGGCGCCGGCAAAGGTCGCTCCGGCTGTGATGCCGACGAAGATGCCCTCCTTCTTGGCCAGGTCCTCGCTGCAGCGCATGGCGTCTGCGCTGGCGATCGGCAGGATGCGATGGATCACGCCGGTGCCGACCACGTCGCCCGTCAGCTTCGGGATGAAATCGGGGGTCCAGCCCTGCATCGGGTGCGGCTTGAAGGCCGGATGGGCGGCCGTCGCAGACCCGTCGGGGTTGCGCTGTTGCGGCGCGCCGCTGCCGAGCAGTTGCGCGTCGGCGGGCTCGCAGACGACGATCTTGGTCTGCGGCCGCTCCTTGGCGAGGACGCGCGCCACGCCCTTCAGCGTGCCGCCGGTGCCGTATCCCGTCACCCAGTAGTCGAGCGGGTCGCCGGCGAAGTCGCGCAGGATCTCCTGCGCCGTCGTTCGCGAGTGCATGTCGGGGTTGGCCTCGTTCTCGAACTGGCGGGTCAGGAACCAGCCGTGCGTCTTGGCGAGCTCGACGGCCTTCGTCACCATGCCCATGCCGCGCTGCGCCGCCGGCGTCAGCACCACTTTGGCGCCGAGGAAGCGCATCAGCTTGCGCCTTTCCACGCTGAAGGTCTCCGCCATCGTCACGACGAGCGGATAGCCCTTCTGCGCGCAGACCATGGCGAGCCCGATGCCGGTGTTGCCGCTGGTCGCCTCGATTACCGTCTGTCCGGGCTTCAGCTGGCCGGCCTTCTCGGCGGCCTCGATGACGCCGAGCGCCAGGCGGTCCTTGACGGAGCCAAGCGGATTGAAGGCCTCGATCTTGACGAACAGATTGGCACCCGCCGGCGCCAACCGGTTGATCCGCACCACTGGCGTGTTGCCGACTGTCTCCAGGATGTTCTGGTACTTGCGCTTCATGGGGGCCTCTGTCGTGCCTCGGTATGAATATTGACGCTCGGGTGCACGCCGCTGCGTGGTATGGGTAGCCTAAAGCACGGAGAGAGACCATGGCCAGCCCGCAGATGAACGTCGGCGTCGCATCGAACGACCGCCGCATGTTCGAGATTATTCTGCCCAACGTCGGCAAGATTGTCTGCGAGACCTCCACCAAGCTGTCGGGTCCGACAGCAGGTCGTGAGGACGAGCGAAAGAAGCTGGCCAAGCTGCATGGAACACAGCTCAGCGAGGCGCTGACCAGGGCGATCGAGGGCTACTGAGGTACCCGCACGGGGTCAGACCCCTCGCCCGGACGTTGGAAAGTCTATGCGACGTTTCGGCGACGGGTCTGACCCCCGCTCTCACCGCTCTCACGCCTCGTACCTCTCGAAGATTGGCGCGTCGGCGAAGCGAGTGGCGGTAGCGCGCTCGCGCCGGGTGCGGATGGTCCAGCTGAAGAGCGGCAGGTCGATCGCGTGACGGGTCATCCAGGCCCGCGCGGCGCGCAACATCTTCACGTCGACGGCGAGGAAGCCGCTGCCGGGCGGGGTGCGGTTGAGCAGGCGCGCGATGGTCGCGCTGCCCGCTGCCCGAGGTGCCGCCCACCATCGGGCGGGGAGCCCGATAACGGGCCCGCGCGGGATCGTCGGGGCCAGCTTGGCCAGCGCGGCGACGACGTCGAGATCGAAGGACATGAGCGCGATCGGGCCTTTGTAGGCCCGCGCCTGGCGGGCAATCCTGTCGAGAAACGGGTGCAGCGGCGTGGCGCTGTTGGTCTTCACCTCCACCAGCAGAGGTACCCGGCCGCCGACGAGAGCCAGGAACTCGGCGAAGGTGAGGATGTGCGTGTCCTGGCCCTTGTAGCGCAGGCGCGCCAGGCTGGCGGGCGTGTGCTGGCTGATGCGCCCCGGCGCGCCCATGAGCCGATCGAGCTTGTCGTCGTGGAAAACCATCGGCGTGCCGTCGTTGGCCGCCTGCAGGTCGCACTCGATGCCGTAGCCCTTGTGGATCGCCGCGAGGAACGCGGGAGCCGTGTTCTCGATGCGGCCCTTGGTGCGATCGTGCAGTCCTCGGTGGGCGATCGGGCGCAGGTACTTGGCTCGATCGAGTGCGCCCGCCGCGTGCCGCCTTGGGCGTGCGGCCATCGTGGACGATGCACTTGCACGCATTGCGCCTTGATTCTCCCAATGCCTGCTCAATAAGTAGAGCAGGATTCACGCTTCAGCCCCACGTTGAGTTCCAGGGCAGGTGATTCCGTCTGAAGCGATCCTGCTCCAGCTGGAGAATGGACGCCAATTACGGTATTGCAAGGGAAAGGCCTTAGAAGTGCCCTTCTGTGGGCGAAGAAAGGCGATCATGACGCATCGGCTGCTCAGGCATTGCATCGGCGCTGCGACGGGCGCCCTGGCGCTGCTGGCCACGTGGCAGACGGCGCCCGCCCGCGCTGCCGGCGAAGACATCTTCATGGCCCCCCACCGCGCCATCTACGAGATGTCGCTGGCGACGGCCCGCGGTGGCACCGGGGTGACTGCCGTCAGCGGCCGCATGGTGTACGAGCTGACTGGCTCGGCCTGCGAGGGCTATACGCAAAACATGCGCTTCGTCACGCAGATGGTCAATCAGGGCGGCACCGCCATGATCACCGACCTGCGCTCCTTCAGCTGGGAGGAGGGCAACGGCAAGCGCTTTCGCTTCAACTCCAGCCAGTATCGCGACGAGAAGGCGACCGAGGTCACCGCTGGCGACGCTGCGCGCGCCAACACGGCGGACGACGTCAAGGTGGAGCTGACCAAGCCGGCCAAGAAGGACCTGTCGCTACCCGCGCGCGTCTACTTTCCAGTCCAGCACTCGATCGCGCTGCTGGCGGCGGCCAAGGCCGGCAAGGCGATTTTTCGCGCCGATCTCTACGACGGCTCGGAGAAGGGCGAGAAGGTGTACGACACCGTCTCCTTCATCGGCTCGCGCAGGCCGCCGGGCAGCAACCAGCGGCTGCCGCAGGTGAAGAACACCGAGCAACTCGATCAGCTGGCGGCTTGGCCGGTGTCCATCGGCTACTTCGAGCCGGGTTCCGATCGCAAGGACGCGACTCCGGTCTACGAGCTGAGCTTCCTGTTCTTCGAGAACGGCGTCAGCCGCAAGCTGTTCATCGACTACGGCGAGTTCGCCATCAACGGCGTGCTCATGGAGATCGTCTTCCACCCGCCGAGCAAGTGCGAGCAGAAGTAGGACATCAAGGTCATTCCCACAGCCACGCGGCACCGCGCACGCCGCCGGCATCTCCCCACACAGGCGGCTTGACGATGATGTGCGCGGGCTCGGCGAAGACGTGCGGCGCCACAAGCCCTGGCAGCACCTGATACAAGTGGGTGAGCTTGGAGAGACCGCCGCCCAGCACGATCACGTCCGGATCGAAGATGTTGATGACGTGCGCGAGCCCGCGGGCAAGACGGCTGGCGTGACGCTCGAGCGTCGCCCGCGCGGCAACATCGCCACCCGACGCGCGCGCGGCGATCTCCTCGGGGCCAATCCGCTCTCCCGTCGCCCGTGCGTGGTCGGCCTCGAGACCGGGCCCGGACACCCAGGTCTCGATGCAGCCGACGCGCCCGCACCAGCACTTGTGGCCGGGGTGCTCGTCGGCGCTCGCCCAGGGCAGTGGGTTGTGGCCCCATTCGCCGCCGATTCCGCGCGGGCCGTCGATGAGAGCCTTGTCGCGCACGAGCCCGCCGCCGCAGCCCGTGCCGAGGATGACGCCGAAAACGCTTCGCACGCCCGCGCCGGCGCCATCCACGGCCTCCGACAGGGCAAAGCAGTTGGCATCGTTGGCGAGCCTGACCGGGCGGCCCAGGTGCGCCTCGAGGTCGTGCTGGAGCGGCTTGCCATTGAGCCACGTGGAGTTGGCGTTCTGCACCAGCCCGCTCGCCGGCGCCACCGAGCCCGGAATGCCGACGCCGATGCTGCTGCCGTTCCCGTCTGGGCTGCCGGCGCTTTCCTCGAGCACGCGCACCATTTGGGCGATGGCCCGGACGGTCGCACCGTAGTCGTGGCGCGGCGCCGGCATGCGTTGTTCGGCCAACGGGCGTCCATCCCTCCCCAGCACCGCACCCGCTATCTTCGTGCCACCGAGGTCGATGCCCACCCGCAGGGAGACCTGTTCTTGCGTTCGGGCAGTCATAGGTGCGCCCCGTCAAGTAGGGCGATGGCACGGCTGACGCTTTCGGCTGCAACTCCGCGGCTGGCGGCGAATACGAGCAGCAGGGATTCATCTCCAGCCAGATGCTCGAGCACCGCCAGGGAAAGCTCGGGCGTGCCGGCGCGCCCCCGCACCTCGTCCAGCTCCAGTCCGGTAAGCTTAAGAAAGCGCAGCATGCGCGCTGCGTCTTCCGCCAGGAACGTAAGCCCTTGCAACGCAATGGCTTCGGCCGCTTCTCGATCGAGGGCGGAAGGCTTCTTTCCGGGTCTCGCCATCGCTAGCTCCCGCCGTAAGCACGGTATCCGTGCCCCATCTTAAACAGTTGGTAGACCTTCTGAAGCAAACTCGACTGCTAGGCCCGCCTAGAATCGGTGCAAGAGTGCGGGACGCCAGAATCGGGCTTGCCACGGCATGACTTACCAGGAGAGCAGCAAGACCATCGCGGGCCGTCGGCCCGGGGCTGCGCGCGTGGCCAGGACCGTCCTGATCGTCGAGGACAATGAGCTCAACATGAAGCTCTTCCACGATCTTCTGGACGCGCACGGCTACAAGACGCTCCAGACCCGCAGTGGCATGGAGGCGCTGAAGATCGCACGCGAGCAGCGGCCGGACCTGATCTTGATGGACATCCAGCTGCCCGAGGTCTCCGGCCTCGAGGTTACCAAGTGGCTCAAGGATGACGAGGAGCTGCGCGAGATTCCCGTGATCGCCGTCACCGCCTTTGCCATGAAGGGGGACGAGCAGCGCATCAGGCAGGGGGGCTGCGAGGCCTACATTTCCAAGCCGATCTCGATCGGCACGTTTCTCGAGACAGTGCGCCGGTACCTTGGGGAAGCATGAGAGCCGCCGGGCTCGCAGGGTTGTGAAGGTGCCCGATGACTGGCCGCGTATTGGTCGTTGACGACATCCTTGCCAACGTCAAATTGCTGGAGGCCCGGCTTTCCGCCGAGTACTTCGACGTGTTCACCGCGTACTCAGGCGAGGAGGCGCTCGAGCTTCTGCGGACCGAGCGCGTGGACGTGGTCCTGCTCGACGTCATGATGCCGGCGATGGACGGCTTCGAGGTCTGCCGCCGCATCAAGGGCTCCCCCAAGACGATGCACGTGCCGGTCGTGATGGTCACGGCGCTCGATCAGGCCTCCGACAAGGTGCAGGGGCTCGAAGCGGGTGCCGACGACTTCATCACCAAGCCGGTCGACGACATCGCGCTCATCACTCGTGTGAAGAACCTGGCACGCCTCAAGACGCTGAACGACGAGATGATGCTGCGCATGGCCTCCGGCGCCCAGATCGGCGCGCTGCCGGGTAGCGCCGTGGCATGGCCGAGGACGGAAAGCGGCGGACGCATTCTCCTGGTCGAGGACAACGAGCGCGTGGCGAAGCGCGTCGTCGGCGTGCTCGGCAAATTGCACGAGGTGCACGTCGAGTCCGACCTGCACGCCGCGCTCCTGCACCTGGGTGACAAGCCCTACGATCTGCTCATCGTCAGCTTGAACCTGGCACAAGCCGATGGCCTGCGACTCTGCAGCCAGGTGCGCTCGATGGAGCGCACGCGCCACCTGCCCATCATCGTCATCGTGCAGCCCGGCGAAGAAGCCCGCCTCCTGCGCGCGCTCGACATGGGCGTGAACGATTATTTGGCGCGCCCGGTAGATCGCAACGAGGTGGTGGCCCGGGTGCGCACGCAGATCAAGCGCAAGCGCCATTCCGACTACCTGCGCGATCGCTTGGAGGAGAGCGTCGAGCTGGCCGTGACGGACGCGCTCACGGGACTGCACAATCGCAGGTACATGGAGACGCATCTGGCCGCCCTTGCGAGGCGGGCGCCGCCGGCCGACCGCTTTCGCTGGTGCTCGTGGACATCGACAACTTCAAGTCGATCAACGACACCTATGGGCACGAAGCCGGCGACAGCGTGCTGCGCCAGTTCGCCGCCCGCTTTCGTCGCAACACCCGCAGCATCGATCTGGCTTGCCGCATCGGCGGCGAGGAGTTCGTGATCGTGATGCCCGATAGCGGGCTGGAGCGGGCCTGCCAGGTCGGCGAGCGCCTCAGGGAATGCATCGCTGCCGAGCCGTTCCAGGTTGGCGGCGAGGCCAGGCTGAAGGTGACCGCCAGCGTCGGCGTCGCCACGCTCGAGCAGCCGCAAGCTTCGCTGGAGGCGCTCTTCAAGCGGGCCGACCAGGCGCTCTACGTCGCCAAGCGTGGCGGGCGCAATCGGGTGGTTGCGGACGCGGCCTGAGGGCGGTGCGAAAGTGACGGTCTAAGTTGCTGGAATGACTATTGGTTCGCGGTCGTCCTGCACATCGCCGCACCTGGTATCGATTGTCTAAACATCCATCCAAACATTTGATGCTAAAAAGGAAAGTATTGCCAACTCCTTGACGATCTGCTTTCTTTAGGTTGGGGAAAATGGCGGGAGGAGGGACAAGCGGCACCAGTAGCGAGCGACGCCCTAGGGCGCGCCGCTTTGTCCACAGAAAATTCGCGAGATCCTCACGGACTGTCAGGTCCGCCGCATCTCCTGACACCGTGAGGTGTGATCGTCCCTAAGTGGCTAGGAGTGGCCTCCTCTTGAAGTGCCGCCAACGGACGATCGAACGCCGGGTCTGGCCAACGCCCTCTTTGGTCCATGACTTGGCAGGCCTGCGTCCGTGACTGCTCGGACTTCTACCCCGCTGCCGATGTCAGTCACGGACGCGGCCACACTCTCACCGAAGAGCGGATGATTTCTTGCGCTTGGCCGCGCACTCAAGGTGTGGCTGTACATCTGCTGTGCATTCTCTCCTTTGGCGCGACCAATAGACTGGCGCGGCTCCGCGACGGGAGCAGATCGATATCGGACAACCTGCAGCTGACGATGGCTCGGCGCGAGAATGGGCCGGGCGATCGGCCGGCCTACTTGATCTTCGTTTCTTTGAAAGCTACGTGCTTGCGCGCAATCGGATCGTACTTCTTGAATGAGAGTTTCTCGGTCGCGGTCCGCGGGTTTTTCTTCGTCACGTAGAAAAATCCGGTGCCGGCCGTGCTCAGCAACTTGATCTTCTGGGTAATCGGCTTAGCCATGGCATCAGGCCTTGATTGGTTGCGAAGCGAACTCGACTGGCGCGGACTTTAGCCACTGAGAACCGTTAGTCAAGGTCGACGTCGCCGCCGATGAGGTCGCGCCGGAATGCGCCGTTGCGCCGGTGATAGAACGGGACGGGAAAATCGCCGGTGTGCAATGCGCCCGCAGCGATGCGCTCGCTCAGATCTTCCAGCACCACCCGCGTTATGTTGGGCAGCTCGAGCGAACGCGCCTGGGCGATCGAATGCCATTCGAGGTCCGACAACTCCCCGTCCTCGATTTTCGCCCTGTGGACAATGGCCTCGGCCTCGACGCAGAAGAATCTGCTGTCGAAGCGGCGCGGGCGGCCGGGCGGCGTCACGGCGCGCGCGAAGAACGTCAGCCGGTCTAGGGCCGGCCGGTAGCCGGTGGCAAAAAAACTCTGCCAGGTCGGCGACTTCGGCGCAACGCGTGCTCCGAGCGGCATGCCGATGAGCAAGCCCGCCTCCTCGAAGGTCTCGCGCACGGCGGCAAGCGCAAGCGCGCGCGCCCTTGCCGCGCTCGGGGTGCCCTTCATGGCCACCATCAATTTTTCGAGATCACGCGGCCTCAGGTCCTCCTCGACGACGATTTGCTTGTCGGCGGGGTCGACGCGGCCGCCGGGGAATACGTAGCGTCCGGGCATGAACACCATGTCGAGGCGCCGCCGGCCGAGCAGCACGCGCGGCTCGCCCGAAGAATTGTCGACGATGATCAAGGTCGCGGCATCGCGCGGGCGCAACGCGCGCGCCTTGGCCGGCGCTTTCGGCGCTTGTGGCTCTTCTACCGTCATGCGTTGCGGTTCCGTGATTGCCCTCCGCTTGTCATACCGGGCCTTGCGCCCGGTATCCAGTCATCGGCATATGCCGGAGTTTGCGGACCGATGGATCCCGGCGACCCTCGGCCTTCGCCGAGGGCAGGCAAGCACCGGGATGACAATGCTGCCGCCGTCAACGCGATCGCGGCCGTCTGTGGCCCCTCCCGAAGCGGCGGCCCTTCGGCAGGGCGCCTGCGGTGCTGCCCTGGCGCTTGCCCTCCGACAGCATCTCGAAGCGCAGCGCGCCGGCCGTCGGGATCGCCTCGACGAGCTTGACCCGCACGCCGTCGCCCAGCCGGTAGGTCTCGCCCGTGCGGTCGCCGATCAGCGCGTGGCTGTCCTCGTGATGGCGATAGTAGTCGTTGCCGATCGTGGCCGCCGGCACGAAGCCGTCGGCTCCGGTGTCGAGCAGGCGCACGAACAGGCCGGAGCGCGTGACCCCGGAAATGCGCGCGTCGAACTCTGCCCCCACGCGGTCGGCGAGGTAGGCGGCGATCAGCCTGTCGGTGGTCTCGCGCTCGGCGGCCATGGCCCGGCGCTCGGCATCCGAGATCGCCTGCGCGATATCGCCCAGCCGCGCGGCTTCCTCGTCGGCAAGCGCGCCAGCACCCAGGCCCAGGGCGCGGATCAGCGAGCGGTGCACGAGCAGGTCGGCATAGCGCCGGATCGGCGAGGTGAAATGCGCATAGCGGCGCAGATGCAGCCCGAAATGTCCGAGGTTCTCCGCCGCGTAGACGGCTTGCGATTGCGAGCGCAGCACGATCTCGTTGATGAGGTCCGCGACCGGCATCGACTTGGCGCGCTGCAGCACGCGGTTGAAGTCGCCGGCCTGCAGCGAGCCGGCACCGGGAAGCTTCAGACCCAGGCTCTCCAGGAACTCGCGCAGCGCGGTGAGCTTCTCCTTGGAAGGCGCATCGTGCACCCGGTAGACGACGGCGGCGCGCCTTGCCTCGAGCGTCTCCGCGGCCGCCACGTTGGCCTGGATCATGAACTCCTCGATCAGGCGATGCGCCTCGAGCCGCTCGGGCCTCGTCACGCGCTCGACTTGGCCCTGCGCGTCGAGCACGATCTTGCGCTCGGGCAGGTCGAGGTCGAGTGGCGCCCGTCGGTCTCGGGCGGCCGCGAGCGCTGCATAGGCCGACCACAGGGGCTTCAGCGCCGAGTCGAGGAGAGGAGCGGCTCGTGCGCTCGGTTGTCCGTCGACGGCGGCCTGCGCCTCCTCGTAGGACAGCTTGGCGGCGGAGCGCATCATGGCGCGCAGGAAGGTGTGCCCCTTCTTGTTGCCGTGGCGGTCGAAGATCAGGCGCACGGCGAGGCAGGGGCGCTCCTCCCGCTCCTTGAGCGAGCACAGGTCGTTGGAGATCGGCTCCGGCAGCATCGGCACGACCCGGTCGGGGAAGTAGACCGAGTTGCCGCGCATCTGCGCCTCGCGGTCGAGCCGGGTGCCGGGCCGCACGTAGTGGGCGACGTCGGCGATCGCCACATGCACCACAAAGCCGCCGCCGTTGCCGGCGTCGGCATCCGGGGCGGCGTGGACGGCATCGTCGTGGTCGCGCGCATCGACGGGATCGATGGTGACGAGGTCCAGCGCTCGCAGGTCGGTGCGGCCGGCGAGCCTCGGCGGCTCGAGCTTCCCCACCTCGGCCAGCACGGCGTGCGGGAACTCGTCGGGGATGCCGTGCGCGTGCACGGCGATCAGGCTGATCTTGCGCTGATCCTGAGGGTTGCCGAGCGTCTCGGCGATGCGCGCCTGCTCCACCCCGTAGCGGTGCGCGCGGCTGAGCTCGAAGCGCACGAGATCGCCGGTCTTGGCGCCGCCTTCATCGCCGGCAGCGATCGGCCACTCCCTCAGCTCCTTGCGATCGACGGGGTCGATCAGGCCGCCGCCACCCGCCTTGGCGCGGAAGATGCCGAGCAGGCGGCGCTGCTCGCGCGGCAGGCGCTTGATCGGCTCGGCCTCGTAGCGGTAGCCGAAGACGTCGGCGTCCTCGAGCCGGGTCAGCCGCGCCAGGATGCGGTCGCCCTGACCCAGCGCCGGCTCGGCCGAGCCCCGCCCGCCGCGCGGCGCCAGCACCAGCGCGCGGGGGCGCTCGCCCTCGGCCGTGTCCCAGACGGCGGGCTCGGCGATCAGCTCGCCGTCCTTGTCGCGGGCGACGATCTGTAGCACCGCCACGGGGGGCAGGTGCCCGCGCTCCTTGAAAGCCTTGCGGTTGCCGCTGAGCAGGCCCTCCCCGGCCATCTCGGTGAGCAGCGTCTTCAGCGCGATGCGGTCGCCGCCCTTGATGCCGAAGGCGCGCGCGATCTCGCGCTTGCCGGACTTGGCGGGCGCGGTGCGCAAATAGTCGAGAACCTGTTGCTTGCTCGGCAGGCCCGCGTCGCGGCGGGCTTCTTTGGGTTTGCGGGGCACTCTCGAGGGGTCCTGAAAACTACTCCGCGGCCTCTCTGGTCCCGCCGGCCTTGGGCTTCTTCGCCTTGGCGGCCTTGGGCTTGGCCTCCGCGCTCTTGGCCCGACCTTGGCCCCCACCTTGGCCCCCACCTTGGCCCCCACTTTGGGCCTTCTTGGCGCGGCGGCCCTTGGGCTTGGACGGGCCCTTGGCGATGCGATCGGCGATCAGCTGCACCGCCTCGTCCATGGTGCGTGGCATTGACGTCGCCGTGCTTGACGTAGGGCCCATAGCGCCCCGACAGCACCTGCACCTTGCCGCCTTCGCTCGGATGCTCGCCCAGCTCCTTGAGCACGGTCGGTGCGGCGCGCTGGAAGCGCCCCTTGCCGCCACCGGCCTTCTTCTCTGCCAGCAAAGCCACCGCGCGGTTGATGCCGACGTCGAACACCTCCTCCACCGATGGCAGGTTGGCGTAGGTGCCCTCGTGCAGGATAAAGGGGCCGTAGCGGCCGAGGCCTGCCGTGATGGGCTTGCCGGTCTCAGGGTGCAGGCCGATCTCGCGCGGCAGCGACAGGAGCTTGAGCGCGTAGGCGAGCTCCACGGCGTTGGCGTCGACGCCCTTCGGGATCGACGCGCGCTTGGGTTTCTCCTCGCCCTCGGCCTC
>VBAB01000245.1 GCA_005888525.1 Alphaproteobacteria bacterium | reverse complement strand
ACTGCCGACTGCCTGCCATTTCGGAGCCGCAGACCCCATGTTCGATTTCGACCGCGTCATCGAGCGCCGCGGCACGCACGCCTCCAAGTGGGACAACATGGCCAGGCTCTCGGGCATCGACGCGCCGGACGCGATCCCCATGTGGGTCGCGGACATGGATTTCGCCGCACCGCCTGGCGTGACGGAAGCGCTCACGACTGAGTTAAAGCGCGCCACCCACGGCTACTACGCCTACACCGGCAGCTGGTCGGCCGCGCTCGCGGATTGGATGGCCCGCCGGCATGGCCTGCGCGTGGATCCCGACTGGGTCAGCCCGACACCCGGCGTCGTGTCAGGGCTCGGCCTCATCCTGCAGGCGACCACCGCCCCCGGCGACGAGGTCGTCGTCTTCCCGCCCGCCTATCACGCCTTCCGCCGCATCATCCTGGCCAACGAGCGGCGCATCCTCGATGCGCAGTTGGTCGAGACCGACGGCCGCTACGCCATGGACCTCGCCGCGCTGCGCAAGCAGCTGACGCCGCGGACCAAGGTCGTTTTCTTCTGCAGCCCGCACAATCCCGGTGGCACCGTGTGGTCGGCCGACGAGATTCGTGCGCTGGCCCGCTTTTGCTCCGAGCACGATTTGCTGTTGGTGTCCGACGAGATCCATTGCGACCTCGTCTTCGCCGGCGCCAAGCACACGCCTACCATCGCCGCCGCGCCCGAGATCGCCGACCGCCTGATCACCTGCGTCGCCGCCACCAAGACGTTCAACCTGGCCGGCGCCCACGTCGGCGCGTGCTTCACCACGAACCCCGCGCTGAAGCGCCGTCTCGACGCGCGCATCATGGCGAGCGGCCTGGGCTCCTATAACCTCTTCGGCATGACCGCGACCGAGGCGGCCTGGCGCACCGGCGACGCCTGGCTCGACGCGCTGCTGCCCTATCTCGCCCGCAACCGCGACATGCTCGATGTGCGCATCGAGGCCGCAGCGCCCGGCGCCCGCTCCATGCGCCTCGACGCCACCTATCTCGCGTGGGTCGATTTCTCCGGAACCGGCCTGCCCCCCGAGGAGATCGCCGCCCGGGTGAAGAGCCGCGCGCGCATCTTTGCCAGTCCTGGCCCGCAGTTCGGACCGGGCGGCGAGACCTGGCTGCGCTTCAACTTCGCCACCCCGCGTCCGATCCTGGAGGAGGCGCTCGGCCGGCTGGAGGACGCCTTTCGCGATTTGCGGGTGCGCAAGTGAGAGCCAGGCCATGAAGAGACCCGTGGTCGGCGTAATCGCCAACGCGCACCGCGTCGAGAGGCGGTTCACCGCGCAGATCGTCGGCGAACGCAACCTGCGCGCGGTGGCCGAGGTCTGTGGCGCTCTGCCGGTGATCTTCGCGGGCGCCCCCGACATCACGGATATCGGCGCGCTGCTGGAGGTGGTCGACGGTGTGCTGCTGACGGGCGCCCGCGCCAATGTGCATCCGACCCGCTTCCAGACAGAGGCCCACCCCAAGCACGAGCCCTACGACGAGGCGCGCGACGCCCTCGCCCTGACGCTGGCCGAGGTCTGCGTCGCCCGGGGTGTGCCGATCTTCGGCGTCTGCCGCGGCTTTCAGGAGATGAACGTCGCCTTCGGCGGCTCGCTGCATCCCGAGATCCGCGAGCTGCCCGGGCGCATGAACCATCGCATGCCGCGGCTGGAGACGGGCGAAATCCACCCCGACCCTGCCGTCATCTTCGCCGACCGCCACGACGTTCACCTGGTCCCCGGCGGCGCCTTCGCCCAGCTCTTCGGCAAGGAGACCATCCGCGTCAACTCCCTGCACGGCCAGGGCATCCTCGAGCCCGGCAAGCGCATCGTCGTCGAAGGCGTGGCCGAGGACGGCACCATCGAGGCCATCCGCATCGCCGACGCGCCGGGGTTTGCCCTCGGCGTGCAGTGGCATGCCGAGCACGACGCGCAACGCAACCCGGTCAACCGCGCGTTGTTCCAGGCGTTCGGCGAGGCGCTTTCCGCGCGCAAGCGCGAGGCATAGCCGCCAGCTCTCGCGCTCTGCCTTGCCGGGGCCTATTGGGCAGAGCCCAGCGGCACGCTACCGCCCGACCGGCTCGGCGACAAAGACGGGAATCTGGCGGGCTGTTTTCGTCTGATAGTCCGCGTATGGCGGGAACGCCGCCACTGCCAGCGTCCACAGACGATCCCGTTCCGCCTTGTCCTTCACCTCGCGCACCTGCATGGGACGCACCACGGTCTCATCGCGCAGCTCGACGCGCGGATTGGCACGCAGGTTGTGCACCCAGACCGGGTCCTTGGGCGCTCCGCCCTGCGACCCGACAAGCACGTAGCCGTTGCCGTCTTTGACGCGCATCAGCGGCGTTTTGCGGATGGCGCCGGTCTTGTTGCCCGTGTGAGTGACGATGATCACGGGCAATCCGGTGTCGCGCAGGGTGGTGCCCTTGGTGCCGCCGCTGCTCTCATACAGCTCGACCTGCTCGCGAACCCAGTCTCGGGGGCTCGGTACATACTCGGCCATGGGGTTCCACCTCCCTATCGCTGATCAGGAACGCTCTAGCACACAGCATCTGTGCCAAGAATTAATGCAGCCGCCCACCGGGTGGCAGCCTTCTACTTGCCATGGAAGACCGGCTTTCGCTTCTCGACGAACGCCCGCACGGCCTCCTTGTGATCCTCCGTTGCGTGCGCCCGAAGCATCCGCTCAGCCTCACGATCGATGGCCGTTGGATATGTGACCTCCATCGCCTCGTCGAGGTTGTCCTTGATGTAGCGGTACGCGACGCTGGGCCCCTCGGCAAGCGAGCGGGCGAGCGCGAACGCCTCTTGCGGCAGCGCCTCGTCGGCGATGACACGATGCACGATCCCGAGCTCCGCGGCGCGTGCCGCCGGCACCCGTTGATTGGTCAGCAGCAGCTCGCGGGCACGGGAGGGCCCCACCGCGCGCGAAAGCAGCCAGGCGATGCCGTAGTCACCGCTCAAACCGACACCGGCATAGCCGGTGCTGACGAAGGCCGACACGGATGCGAGCCTGATGTCGCATGCGAGTGCGATGGCCAGCCCGGCTCCCACCGCCGGGCCGGGAAGTGCGGCTACCGTCGGCTTGCGCAGCGCATAGAGTACGCCGCCAACGCCCTGATGCCGTTGCTGCATGATGCGGAGGCGCTCGTCCGGGCTCTGGTCCGTTGCAGCCCGGCGATCTCCCATGCTCTTGACATCGCCGCCGGCACAGAATGCCTTGCCTGCACCCGTGATCAGAAGCGCTCTGACGGTGTCGTCCGCGCCGCACTCGGCAATCACGCGTCCAAGTGCAGGCGACAACTGCGCCGACAGCGCATTGCGCGCCTCGGGCCGGTTCAGCGTGAGGGTGGCGACGCCATGCCGTACCGAGCACAAGAGCTGCTCCGTGCCGGTATCGATGTTGCGCTCTGCAGCCATGATCGTGACTTCCTCTCGCACGGTGCCCTTCTCAATGAAACAAGCGTCCCGAATCGATGACGACCGTCTGGCCGGTCATGGTCTCGGTGCGGCACATGGTGACCACCATGTCGGCGCAGTCGTCCTTGTCGGCGGCCTTTTTCAGGAGCGAGCTCGACGCGGAGCGTTCGATGAACTCGGGCCGGAGATTGGACGTCGCGCGCGTGCCCTCCAGCAGTCCCGGCGCCACGCAGTTGACGAGCGTCTCGGGCGCCAGTGCCACCGCCATGCAGCGCGTGAGGTGAATGAGGCCCGCCTTCGACACCGCGTAGGCGATGGAGGAGCCCGTCGGCCCGAGTCCCGCCACGGACGCGATGTTGATGATGCGGCCCCTACCCTGCGCCTTCATGACGGGCGCCACCGCCTTGGTGAGACGCATCGGCCCCGTCAGGTTGACGGCCATGATCTTGTCCCACACCTCGAGGGTGAGATTGTCGAGGTCGGCAAACTGGATCGACTTGTTGTAGGCGGCGTCGTTGACGAGAATGTCGAGACGGCCGAAGCGCTTGGTCACGTCGCCGACCAGCTTCTGCACGGCCGCGCCGTCGGTGATGTCGCAGGCGAACGCCGCGGCGTTGGTCTGATACTTCGATGTCAGCTCGCGCGCGACGCCCTCCGCCTGCTCGCGGCTTTGGGCATACATGACGGCGATATGCACCCCCTCCTTCGCCAGCGCGTGGCAGATGCGCTGCCCGAGCCCGCCGTTGCCGCCCGTCACCAGTGCCACCGCGCCCTTCAGATCCATCGGCTTCCTCCTGTGCGCGGCCGCCTCGCCGCGCCTCGCCCGTGTCCGCACACAGTTTGCTGCCGAACCCACGGCCCAGGCAAGCGGGCCTTGGCTCGCTCGACAGACCGGCCTGCGAAATCGGGTGCAGCGCAATTCGACATTTGTTGTCTGCAAACCGCTTGTGTAACCTCCCCGGCCGGCACGTGCCCGCAAGACGGCGCGACCGATGCGTGGCCAAGGGAGGATCCAATGCAAATGCCTCGATTGCTGCAGCGTCGTGAATTCCTGTCGATTGCCGTCGGCGCGATGGCGTGCGGCGCCACCAGCCGAGCCTCGGCTCAGGCGTCATGGCCGGACAAGCCGGTCAAGGTCATCGTGCCGTTCGCGGCCGGTGGCGGCACGGACGTCGTGGCCAGGCCATGGTGCGACAGGCTCAGTCAGACCTTCGGCCAGCAGTTCGTGGTCGAGAACCGGGGCGGCGCCAGCGGGCTGATCGGCACGGAGGCAGCAGCAAAGGCAGCGCCCGACGGCTACACGCTGCTCATGTCGTCGAACACGACGCCGGTCAACCTGCCGCTGCTGCGCAAGGTGCCCTACGATCCCAAAAGCCTCACACCCGTCGCCCGCCTCGGTGACGTCGTGACGGGCTTCGTCATACATGCCTCGATCGGGCCCAAGACGTTCAAGGAGATGCTCGACTATGCCAAGGCGAACCCGGGCAAGCTCGCCTTCGGCTCGTCGGGTTCCGGCACCGGCCCGCATCTGCGCTACGAGATGCTGCGCTTCAAGACCGGCGTCGACATCCTGCACGTGCCCTATCGCGGCGGCGCCGATGCGCTGGTCGACATCCTCTCCAACAATATTCAGATGATGAACGAGCCGGTGACGCTGCCGCATGTGAAGGCGGGCAAGCTCTACCTGCTCAACATCAACCACAGCGAGCGCAGCCCTGACTTTCCTGATATCCCCACGCTCACCGAGCTCGGCTACCCCAATGCCGACGCCCCGATCTGGTTCAGCCTGTGGGCGCCGACGGGAACGCCAAGGGAGATCCTGCAACGCCTCAACGCCGAGATCGTCAAGCAATCGCAAACACCGGAGATGAAAGAGAAGCTCCGGCTCGCCGGTGCCGCTCCCGTCATCCAGACCCTCGACGAGATCGCCGCCTTCCGCGAGGTCGATTCCAAGAATATGGCCGAGCTGATCAAAACGGCGCAGATCAAGATCGAATAATACCGCATCGCGGCGAGCGGCTATTGCCGATTGCCGACTGCCCAACTTCACCGTTTGCCGGCGATGACATGGTTCTGTACGCCGCGGCCGCTCAGCAGCGGACGCTTGGAGGAGATGCCGCCGGCGTTGACGCCCGCCCAGCCGATCTCGCCGGAAAGGCGGCCGTACTCGATCTTCGGGCAGCGGTTCATGACGACCAGAAGGCCCGCGGCCTCGGCCTCCGCGGCGGCCTCGCCGTTGCGCAC